>DASZJD010000032.1 GCA_035948415.1 Acidimicrobiia bacterium
CAAGAGTCCACATCGACGGCAAGGTTTGGCACCTCGATGTCGGCTCGTCGCATCCTGGGGGTGAAGCATCTCCCAAGGGTTGGGCTGTTCGCCCATTAAAGCGGTACGCGAGCTGGGTTTAGAACGTCGCGAGACAGTGAACACTGCGCTGTCTTGAAATTCGGCTAAATGCTGGAAACGCCGAGGATCCTGCGCTACGTCCAAGCGATCCGGGTGTCAACCCGGTTGCATGGATCGTGACAATGCGCCAGGTGCGGCCAATCAGCAGGAAAGGCTCGATGCCTATTTAGCCGGCTTCGTCGATGGAGAGGGAAGCTTTCACGTCGCCGTCTGTCGCAACGAAGGGACCCGTGCCGGTTGGCAGCTGGTCCCGGAGTTCCACGTCAGCCAGAGCCCGGAGCGTCGGCAGGTCCTCGACCTGCTCCAGCGCCGGCTCGGTTGCGGACGGATCCAGGAGAACCATCGTGGTTCACGCGACACCACGCTGGTCTTCGTGGTCCGCCGACGGCGCGATCTGCTCGATCGCGTGATTCCCTTCTTCGAGACGCAGCCGCTCCTGAGCTCCAAACACGCGGAGTTCGTCACGTTCACCGCCATCGTTCGCGCGATGGCGAGTGGCGAGCATCTGCAAGTCTCAGGCTTCGATGCGCTCCGAGCGCGTGCCCTCGCGATGAATGGCGTGGGTCGCTACCGACGAGTGCATCGAGTGTGAGCGTCGAGAATCCTCAGAGACCATACGCCGGACACCACACGTGGAGGTGTGGTGAAGAGATGGTCCGACCTGCATGGCGACATGCAGAGCCAGGCAGAAATGGCCTGGCCCCGGCGCGGCAACCGGTCGCGATCGGAGTAACAAACGTGTCGGTCCCTATCCACTGTGGGCGGAGGAGACTTGAGGGGAGCTGTCCCTAGTACGAGAGGACCGGGACGGACGCAGCTCTCGTGTGCCAGTTGTTCTGCCAAGAGCACGGCTGGTTGGCGACCTGCGGAAGGGATAAGCGCTGAAAGCATCTAAGCGCGAAGCCTGCCTCGAGATGAGGTCTCCCACCGGGTTAACCGGGTAAGGCCCCTGGCAGACGACCAGGTTGATAGGCCGGAGGTGTACGCACGGTGACGTGTTCAGCCGACCGGTACTAATCGGCCGAGGGCTTGGGTTCTTCTTGTTCCCGCTCGTGCTCGCTCTGGGGTTCTCGACTCGCTGGTTTGAGAACCGCGATGTTCCGGTGGCCACAGCGGCGGGGAAACACCCGTTCCCATTCCGAACACGGCAGTGAAGACCGCCAGCGCCGATGGTACTTGGGGGGTAACTCCCCGGGAGAGTAGGTCGCCGCCGGGCTCTCTTCGACGGAGCGCCTCGACGTCTGTCTCTGAGCAAGGATGTCGGGGCGCTTCGTCGCGATTCGAGGCCGATACCCTGCGCTCATGGCCGGCGCCCGTGATGATCGGAATCAGCGGCGCCGACCGCCCCAGGGACGGCGCGGCGGAGGCTTCGGACCATGGGGCCCGCCGCGTCCCGCCGAGCGCGAGCGCCGGCCCGACGAACCGAGTCGGCGGCCACCTCGGACGCCCGCTCGCTACCGGGTCACGGGACAGCGCCACATCGATCGTCGACCAACGGCACCCGCTCGTCGCCGGGCGCCGGCGTCAACGCGACAACGCGGTCATCGTCGGCGGCGAGTCTCGGAGGAGGTCGAGCGAGAGATCCTCGGGCGGGCCGGGCGTCGAGGCGACCGGCTTCTCGCCCGCCTCTTCGAGGCTGCTGAGGACTTCGATCACGAGCGCGACCGGAGAGCCGCCAGAACGCTGCGCGAGCTGCGCGATGAGCTTCCCGACGCCCCGAGCATCCGGGAACTGCTGGGTCTCGCTCAATATCGGCTCGGCAACTACCGCAGCGCGGCGAAGGAGCTCGAGGCCTTCGTCGAACTGTCCGGCTCGGTCGAGCAGCACCCAGTGCTGATGGACTGCTACCGCGCGCAGCACCGCTGGGGAAAGGTGGAGCAGCTTTGGCAGGAGCTCGCGGCCGCCTCGCCGTCGGCGCAGCTCGTTGCCGAGGGCCGAATCGTCGCCGCCGGGGCACTCGCCGACCAGGGCCGGGTGGCGGAGGCAATCGGCGTGCTCTCCCGCAAGGCGGGCGCCGTGAAGCGTCCCCGCGACCACCACCTCCGACTCTGGTACGCGCTCGCCGACCTGGAGGAGCGGGCCGGCGATCACGCTCGAGCTCGGGACCTGTTCGCTCGGGTCGCGGCCCACGACCCGCGGTTCGCCGACGTCACCGCCCGGCGAGCCGCGCTCGGCTGACAGTTCCGCCGTCACACCCGAGCGCGACAACTCGACCAGCCACTTCCCCCGCCTTCCCCCAGCGCGGATCGGCCTGGAGCCGACTTGAGCGGGAGGGTTCATGGCTCGCGAGCAGCCCATCACCACCATCAACCTGGCCATCGTGCGCGGGGCGGCGTCCGGGCCACCGGAGCTCCGACAGCTCCCGTCTGGGAGCCGATTGGCGACCTTCGCCGTGCGGACGCACGCCCTCGCTCCACCCGCGACGTCCGTGCCCGTCGCCGTCTGGGATCCGCCTGCATGGCTCGAGGCGATCGAGCCGGGCGACGAGCTGATCGTCGCTGGGGCTCTCCGGCGTCGCTTCTACCGCGGGGCGACCGGGAACCTCGGCGCCCGGGTCGAGCTCGAAGCCGCGGTGGTCGGTCGAGCCGCGGACACGCGGAAGAGCCGCCGGATCCGTCATCTCGGCGAGGAGGCACTCGACCAGCTCGCCTGAACGCCCCCAAGGGCGCGTACGGGCAGTCGAGCACGCTGAACGTATGATGAGAACAGGTTCTGGCAGGGCACCCCGCTTCGGGACCCGACGAGAACCCAGCAGGCACGGGCGAAAACGACCGCGAGGGCGCGTGACCACGGCCAAGACGAGCCATCTCGAACCCGAGGCGCTCGACCGCGTCGTCATCCGCTTCGCCGGAGACTCGGGCGACGGCATGCAGCTGGCGGGCGACCGCTTCACCGACGTCAGCGCCGCGTTCGGCAACGACCTCGCTACGATGCCGAACTTCCCGGCCGAGATCCGGGCCCCGGCAGGGACGATCGCCGGCGTGTCGTCCTTCCAGGTTCATATCTCGGACCACGACATTCTCACCCCCGGCGACATGCCGAACGTGCTGGTGGCGATGAACCCGGCCGCCCTGAAGGCCAACATCTCCGAACTGGAGCCCGGAGGCACCGTGCTCGTCAACGCCGACGCCTTCGAGCAGCGGAGCCTCGACAAGGCCGGGTACCAGGCCAGCCCCCTGGAGGACGGCTCCCTGGCGGCCTACCGGGTCATCCAGGTGCCCATGACCTCGATCACCCTCGAGGCCACCAAGCCCATCGGGGTGAAGCCGCGCGACGCCGAGCGCTCGAAGAACTTCTTCGCGCTGGGGCTGCTGACCTGGATGTACACCCGGCCCGTCGACCCGACGATCGCGTGGATCGACGAGAAGTTCGCGAGCCGGGAGACGGTGCGGGCCGCGAACATGGCCGCGTTCAAGGCCGGCTACCACTTCGGCGAGACCGCCGAGCTGTTCGACCACCCGTACGAGGTCGCGCCAGCCCGGCTCGAGCCCGGTCGATACCGCAACATCACCGGCAACCTGGCCCTGGCCTACGGCTTGATCGCCGCCTCCCAGCAGAGCCACCTTCCGCTGGTCTACGCGTCCTACCCGATCACCCCGGCGTCAGACATCCTGCACGAGCTCTCGCGACACAAGAACTTCGGCGTGCGCACCCTCCAAGCCGAGGACGAGATCGCGGCGGTCGGCATCGCGGTGGGCGCCGCGTTCGCAGGCCAGCTCGGGGTCACCGCGACCAGCGGGCCGGGTGTGGATCTGAAGTCGGAGGGTCTCGGGCTGGCCGTCAGCCTCGAGCTCCCGCTCGTGGTCGTCGACGTCCAACGAGGCGGCCCGTCCACCGGGCTGCCGACCAAGACCGAACAGGCCGACCTCCTGCTCGCGATGTACGGACGCCACGGCGAGGCTCCGTTGCCCGTCGTCGCGGCCCGGTCGGCGAGCCACTGCTTCGAGGCCGCCTTCGAAGCCGTTCGGATCGCGCTGAAGTACCGGACGCCGGTCATCCTCCTGTCGGACGGCTATCTCGCCAACGGCTCGGAGCCGTGGCTGCTGCCAGACGTCGATGCGCTCGCGGACATCTCAGTCCCCTTCGCCACCGAGACGAACCACGACGGAGAGTTCTGGCCGTACCTGCGGGATCCAACCACGCTGGCGCGGCCGTGGGCGATTCCGGGAACCCCGGGTCTCATGCATCGGATCGGCGGGATCGAGAAGGAGGACGGGACCGGCAACGTCAACTACGACCCCGCGAACCACGAGCACATGGTCCGCATCCGCGCTGAGAAGGTGGCCCGGATCGCCACCGACATCCCTCCCGTAGCGGTCGACGACCCGGGCGGCGCGTCGCTTCTCGTGCTCGGGTGGGGGAGCACGTGGGGCGCGATCCAGGTCGCGGTGCGCCAGGCCCGGTCCGAGGGAACGCGCGTCGCGCACGCCCACCTCGTGCACCTGAACCCCTTCCCGGCGAACCTCGGCGACGTGCTCGCGAGCTACGAACGGGTGCTCATTCCCGAGATGAACCTCGGGCAGCTGACGCGCCTCGTGCGGGCCGAGTACCTGGTCGACGCGCAGACGCTGTCGAAGGTCCAGGGCATCCCGTTCCGAGCCTCCGAGATCCACGCCGCCATCCAGGAGATGAGCCGTGACTGACGCCGCTCCGACCGGAACGCTGTCCCGTAAGGACTTCCAGTCCGACCAGGAGGTCCGCTGGTGTCCGGGGTGCGGCGACTACTCGATCCTGGCTGCACTCCAGCTCCTGCTGCCCGAGCTCGGCGTGCGGCCCGAGAACCTCGTGTTCATCTCCGGGATCGGCTGCGCCGCTCGCTTCCCCTACTACATGAACGTGTACGGACTGCACGGCATCCATGGCCGCGCGCCGGCGATCGCCACCGGGGTCGCGCTCGCTCGTCCCGACCTCGACGTGTGGGTCATCGGCGGTGACGGGGACATGTTCTCGATCGGGGGCAACCACCTGATCCACTCGCTGCGCCGCAACGTCAACCTCACCATGATCATGTTCAACAATCAGATCTACGGCTTGACGAAGGGCCAGTACTCGCCGACCAGCGAGGTGGGCAAGATCACGAAGTCGTCGCCCTTCGGTTCGCTCGATACCCCGTTCAACCCGACCTCGGTGGCGCTGGGGGCCGAGGCCACGTTCGTGGCCCGCACCCACGACATGGATCGAAAGAGCATGGTCGAGGTGTTCCGGCGGGCCCACGAGCACCGCGGTGCATCCTTCGTCGAGGTGTACCAGAACTGCAACGTCTTCAACGACGGTGCCTTCGAAGCTGTCACCAACAAGGAGAATCGGGCCGACATGGTGATCGAGCTCCATCACGGCGAGCCGATCCGCTTCGGAGCCAACGGTGAGCACGGCGTCGTCCTCAACCGGTTCGGTGAGTGCGAGCTCGCCGAGGTCGACGATGTCGGCGAGGACCGGATTCTCGTTCACGACGAGCATCGGGACGATCCCACGCTGGCTTTCGCTTTGTCCCGCCTCGCGGAGCAGCCGACAGTCCCGACCCCGATGGGGGTCTTCCGAGACGTGGCCCGCCCGACCTACGAGGGCGAGGTGCAGCGCCAGCTCGTCCAGGCCTCCGAGCGACAAGGCCCGGGGGATCTGGCTGCGTTGGTGTCCACCGGCGCGACTTGGGAAGTGAACTAGGCCGCAACCTTCGGACGGCTCAGCCGTCCAGCCGGCGCATCACCATCCCCGTTCGCGGCTTGGGCCAGAAGAAGCTCGTCTTCTCGGGCATCCGCAGCCCCGCGAAGGCGACGGCTCGGATCTGCTCGACGGTGACCGGCCGGAGCAGCACCGCGGCGTCTGCCGCTCCCTTGTCAACCATGGACGCCACCGCGAGCGCGTCATGTCGATACGACAGTGTCGCCGGTCCCAGCTGCGGTCGGATCAGGACGTCGAAGCGCGCGGCGTCCACCTCGCGAAGCTCGCTCGGCAGGTCACGGTCGACACGATCGAGGGCGTCGCCGGCGACCGCCAGCCGCGCCAGCCCCTCCCCGTCGACGAGCACCATGCCGGCCTCGTTCGCTAGCCCGTCGGCGAGTGCCCGCACCTCCGGCTCGGCGTTGGCGCCAGCGGACTGCAGCCGCATCGACCGACCGAGGCGGGCGCGCAGGTCGTGCGGCGCGCCGTGCACGAGGCGGTGGATGGCACGGATGTCGAGCACCGACGCGTCCAGCTCGACGACCAGGCTCATGATCAGCGCGGCGCCGGGTTCGCCGGGGCGCTCAGCCCGGTAGGCGCAGGCGGTCTCGAACCGGTGATGCCCGTCGGCGATGACCACCGGCGCGCTCTCGACCGCCTGGCGGAGGGCCGCGACGCGCGCCGCGTCATCGATGGCGAAGAGGGTGTGGATCGTGCCGGTCGCGTCGGTCGCGGTCGCCAGCGGTGGCGACGTCGGCGCAACGAGGTCGGTCAGGCCCGCCGCGAGCGAGAGGCACCAGATCGGGTCGAAGTTCGCCCTCGTGGCCCGCAGGAGCGCCAGCCGATCGCTGCGGGCCTTCGGCAGCGTCCGCTCGTGTGCCAGCACCGTGCTCGGGTCGTTCGGGAGCTCGAGGGCGCCGATGATCCCGAGCGTGCGGCGCTCCTGGCCGTCGAGGCCCCGAAACCGCATCTCGTAGCCGTAGAGCGCGGGATCCGCGTCGGTGGCCAGGACGTGCTCTCGCTGCCACTCGTCGAAGGTCGCGGCGGCGGCTCGGTACGGGTCGGCGGTCGCGGTGGGGCGGGGGAGGATCAGGCGCACGGCGTTGTGGGGATCGGCGGCCTCGAGCTGGGCCCGCTCCTCCTCGTCGATCACGTCATACGGAGGGGCGACGACCGCCGACAGGTCGGGATCGCGATAGCGGGTCCCCCGGAAGGGAAGGAAGACGGGCACGGGCGTGTTCACTCTCGCTGGAGGGGGACGGCGATTTTCGCATACGGTGCGCTGGGTGCCCGGACTCGTCCCGCGGATCGATGGAGACACGAATGGCCTACGAGCGGGACGATCTCGCCGCCTACGACGCGTTCACGGAGGGCTCCCGACTGCTGGCCTCGGCCAACCCGCACGCCGCGGCCGTGGCGCTCGAGCGCGCCCGCGACCTCGAGCCGCAGCAGGGCTCGATTCGGGAGGCACTGGGTCGGGCCTACTTCCGGTGCGGTCGCATCCCGGCCGCCCGGTCCGAGTTCGCGCGTGCCGTCGACATCGATCCGGTCAACGACTACGCACACTTCGGGCTCGGTCTGTGCCTGCTCCGCACCGGCGACACGCTCGGCGCCCGACGCCACCTGAAGCTGGCGGTGGCTATGCGTCCCCTGGAGGAGTACCGCCGGGCCCTGGCCGAGGTCGCTGAGCCCAGCTCGTGACGGCCGCGGGCGGGCCCGCCGTCGTGTGCTGCGACCTCGACGGCGTGATCTGGCGCGGCGAGGAGGCCGTGCCGGGCTCAGCGGAGGGCATCGCTCGGCTGCGCCGGGCTGGGATCCGTGTCGGCTTCCTCTCGAACAACTCCAGCCTGACGGTGGGGGAGGTGGTGGCGAAGCTCGGCCGGGTGGGCGTCGTGACGGAGCCGACCGACGTCCTCACGAGTGCCCTCGCCGCCGCCGCGCTGCTCGCCCCCGAGCTGCCGACGGGGTCGAAGGTGCTCGTGTGTGGAGGGGCCGGCGTCGACGAGGCCTTGACCGGCGTCGGACTCGAGCCGGTCACGGAACCACCCGCAGCCGCGGTCGTCGTCGGGTTCCATCGGGAGTTCGACTTCGACGAGCTCGACCGCGCGTCACAGGCGATCCGAGGCGGGGCGCGCTTCGTGGCCACAAACCTCGACGCCACCTACCCGGTCCCCGGCGGGCTCCTCCCCGGCGCGGGCTCGATCGTGGCCGCCATCGCCACCGCCTCGGGCACGAAGCCGGACGTGGCAGGGAAGCCCTCGCGCCCGATGGCCGACCTCGTACGCGGTCGACTCGGGGAACACGGCATCGTCGTCGGCGACCGGCCGAGCACCGACGGTGCGTTCGCCGCCACCCTCGGCTGGCCGTTCGCGCTCGTCCTCTCCGGCGTCACCGCGCGCCAACCGCCGCCCGGCGGGGAGGCGGTGCCCGATCCGCCACCGCCGTTCGTGGCCGACGACCTCGCCGCGCTGGCGCCCGTGCTGGTGCACGAGCTCGACGCGACCTGAGCCGCGGTCTCCGACCCGTCCTAGAGTCCGAGCGCCGGCACTCGCCGGCTCGGGCGCGGTCGGGAGCGGGAACAGCATGAAGGGTCGCCTCGGGCCCGTCCTGGCGCCACTGGCGATCGTGGCGACGGTCGGCTTCCCGAGCGCGGCGACGACTGCGAAGGGTGCCCCGACGGTGGGCGCGACCGTCACCGTGTCGAGAGGCCGGCTCACCGTCCATGCCTACGAGCAGCCCGCCGCGGTCCCCGCCTCGGCCGCCGGCGTCAAGTCGTCCCAGGGGCACGAGTTCGGCGCCGTCGACGTCGAGGCCTGCAACGACAGCTCGGAGGCGCTTGCCCTCAACCCCTTCCAGTTCAGTCTCGAGCTCGCGACCCGCGCTCGCGTCCACCCGGCCGCGGTCAGCCGGACGCCCGCCCTCGACGAGACCAGCGTCGGGCCAACGGCGTGCGTCCGAGGCTGGATCACGTTCGAGGTGCGACGCCGCGTGCTCCCGAGCTCGGTGGTGTTCCAGAGCGGCTCCGCGTCCAACCGGACCCTCAGACTGGTGCGGTGGCGAATCACGAAGGGCACAACGACCTCGACGACCGCTGCGGTCCTTAGCCCGAAGCACGCGGACCGCAGCGCCCGGACTCCGGCGGCGGTGGGCGAGCCGCTCAGGCGGACGCACAACGGGGATCGCGGCGCCGCCTAACCTGACCCTCGGCCTGTGCTCGCGACCTCTTCGTCCCGTCGTGCCCCCCGACGCCGCGTCGGTCACGGGACACCACGCGGCTAGCCGCTGTGCGCCGTCGGCTCGACGTCGAGCTGGTGCGGCGAGGCCTCGTGGACTCCCGAGCCCGCGCCGCCGAGGCCATCGGCGCCGGCCGCGTCCTCGTCGGCGGCGCGAGGGCGGACCGGCCCGCCCGCCAGGTCAGCCCGGACGAGCCCGTCGCGGTCGAGGACCCGGCCCCGAGCTTCGTCTCTCGCGGCGGGCGGAAGCTCGACGCCGCGCTGTCGGCCTTCGACGTGCCCGTGTCGGGCCGGCGAGTCGTCGACATCGGAGCGTCGACGGGCGGCTTCACGGACTGTCTGCTGCAGCGCGGCGCCGCGCACGTCGTCGCGGTCGACGTCGGCCGCGGCCAGCTGGCGTGGCGGCTCCGCACCGACCCTCGCGTCACCGTGCTCGAGCGCACGAACGCGCGCGAGCTCGAAGCGGAGCAGATCGGTGGCGTCGTCCCGCTCGCCGTCGTCGACGTCGCGTTCATCTCGATCCTGCTCCTGGCGTCGGCCTTGCTGCGCGTCACGACTGACGACGCCGACCTCGTGCTGCTCGTCAAGCCGCAGTTCGAAGCCGGTCGGGACCGGGTGCCCCGGGGCGGCGTGGTGCGAGACGGCGCGGTCCACGCCGAGGTGCTGCGCGCAGTGCCGGCGCGCCTCGCCGCCGTCGGGCTTCCGGTCGTCGGCGGCCTCGCGTCGCCGGTGCTCGGCGCCGACGGCAACCGCGAGTTCCTGCTGCACGTGCGTCGCGGCGGCACGCCGGCCGCTCCGGAGCTCGTGGCCCGCCTCGGCGAGGCCGCGCCGTGAGCGAGTCCGCGGTGCGCGTCGTGGGCCTCGTGCCGCACCCCGAGCGACCCCAGGCGCTGGCGCTGGCGCGCCACGCCGCCACCTGGTTGCGGGAGCGGGGCCTGGAGGTCCGGGTGCTCCTCGAGCGGGGCGCGCCGGGTGACCTGAGCCCGCTCGTCGTGTCGGCCGACGAGTTCTCTCCGGGGCTCGACGTCGCCGTCTCGCTCGGCGGTGACGGCACGATGCTGCGAACCGTCGACCAGGTCTACGAGTGCGGTGCCGCCGTCCTCGGCGTGAACGTCGGTCAGCTGGGCTACCTCACCGAGGTGGAGCCGGATGGTCTCGATCGAGCGCTCGCCGCGCTGCTGGCCGGGGAGTACGCGATCGACGAGCGCATGATGCTCGAGGTCGTCGTGGGCTCGAGCGGACCCGCCGCCGGGCGGTGGTGGGCGCTGAACGAGACGGTGCTCGACAAGGGCCCGAGCAGCCGCCTTGCCCGCGTGGCCGTCGACATCAACGGCACGTTCTTCACGACCTACGCCGCTGATGGCATCATCGTCGCCACGCCGACGGGCTCGACCGCGTACTCGTTCTCGGCCCGGGGCCCGATCGTCTCGCCGCGCCACCGCTGCCTGCTCCTCACCCCGGTGTCACCCCACATGCTCTTCGACCGCTCGCTCGTCCTCGACGCCGAGGAGGAGCTGCGGTTCACGGTCGCCGAGGCCCGCGGCGTGCTCCTCACCCTCGACGGGCTGCAGCTGGGGCTGCTCGACGACGGCGACACCGTCACCTGCACCGGCGGCCCGAAGCCGGCGCGCATCGTCACCTTCGGTGCGCGCGACTTCCACCAGATCCTGAAGTCGAAGTTCGGGCTCGCCGACCGCTGACCACCCGACGCGACCTGGGTCCGGTCGACCGGTCCGGTCCCTTGCCGGAAGGGGCGCCTCCTCATAGGTTGGCGCGGTCGCGTGTCGGGCGGGTGATCGGTGACGAGGGACGGGGCGGTGACGACGGGTCCGGTTCGAGCTGGCAGCGACGCCGATGGCGAGGCGGTCATCGAGGTGGCAGGCCTGCGGATGCGCTACGGCGCGTTCGAGGCGGTGCGGGGGATCGACTTGCGGGTCGATCGCGGTGAGGTGTTCGCCTTCTTGGGCCCGAACGGCGCCGGCAAGACGACGACGGTGGAGATCCTGGAGGGGTACCGGCGACGCACGGCCGGGGAGGCGACCGTGCTCGGTGAGGACCCGGCGCACGCGGGGGCGGAGTGGCGAGCCCGGATCGGGGTGGTGCTCCAGGAGTCGGAGCCGGAGCGGGACCTGACCGTCGCCGAGTGCCTCGAGCTCTACGCCGGGTACTACCCGGCGCCGCGGGACGTCCCCGAGACGTTGCGGCTGGTGGGACTGGCGGACCAGGCCGACGCGACCGCGACTCGGCTGTCGGGGGGTCAGCGTCGCCGCCTCGACGTCGCCCTGGCCCTTATCGGCGACCCCGAGCTCTTGTTCCTCGACGAGCCGACGACCGGCTTCGATCCCGCCGCCCGCCGCGCCGCCTGGGACATGATCGCCGGGCTGCCCGCGCTGGGCGTGACCGTGTTCCTCACCACCCACTACATGGAGGAGGCGGAGCACCTCGCCGATCGGGTGGCCGTGCTCAACGAGGGTCGAGTCGTGGCCGAGGGCCCACCGGGCACGCTGGCGGGACGAGAGCGCGCGGCCGTCGAGGTCCGGTTCAGCCTGCCGCCCGACTGGGGGCCCGACGACCTGCCGGAGCCGGTGCGAGCTGGTGTCGTCGGCCCGGACGGTGACCGGCTGCTCGTGCACGCGGCGTCGCCGCTCGTCGTGCTCGGTCCCCTCATCCGCTGGGCCGAGGCGAACGGCCTCGACCTCGCCGACCTGGAGGTCCGCCGCCCCAGCCTCGAGGAGGTCTACCTGGCGCTCACGGCCGCGCACCCGTCGAGCCCGTGATGGCCGCCGACGCCACGGTCGCGCCGCCGGTCGTGGGCCTCCGCCCGGGCGCCCTGCTGCACCTGTCGCTGCACCAGTTCCGGTACGACCTGCTGGCGTTCCTTCGCAACCGCCAGTCGCGCTTCTTCACCCTGGCCCTGCCGGTCCTGTTCCTCGTCATCCTCGCGTCCTTGTTCGGCAGGCACACGGTGAAGGTGTCGGGCGGCCACATCGACACGTCCGTCTACTACGTGCCCGGCATCATCACCCTCGGGATCATCGGCGCGGCGTTCGTCAACCTGGTGATCTCGGTGACGGCCCAGCGCGAGACCGGCGTCCTGAAACGGCGGCGGGCGACCCCGGTGCCGGCCGCCGCCATCATCGCCGGCCGGGCCCTCACGTCCGTCGTCGTCGCGCTCGGGATCACCGGGCTGCTGCTCGCGATCGGCTGGGCGTTCTACGGCGCGCATCTCCCGGCCCGGACCGGGCCCGCGCTGGCGCTCACCGTCATCGTCGGCGCCGCCGCCTTCTGCTGCCTCGGGTACGCGCTGGCGTCGGTGGTGCGCAACGAAGACGCCGCCCAGCCGATCACGCAGGCCGTGATGCTGCCCCTCTACTTCATCTCAGGAGTGTTCGTGGCCATCGACGTGCTGCCGACGTGGCTCGTGGACCTCGCCGACGTCTTCCCGGTCCGCCACCTCGCCGACGCCCTGCTGACCGCCTACAACCCGCACACGACGGGATCTGGCTTCGCCGGCACCGATCTGCTCGTCGTCGCCGCGTGGGGTCTCGGCGGCCTGCTGGTGGCGCTCCGTCGGTTCAGCTGGCTCCCACGCGGCCACTGAGTCCACACCGGGCTGGACCCGCCGACGAAGGAGCGAGCGATGGCGACCGAGACCGAGACCAGGACCGGAGCGTGCCCGACGCACGGAACCGTGGAGGCCAGCCGGGAGATGCCGAGGCTGGGCTTCCCCTTCCTCTACTTCGGCGTCCGACGCTTCCTGGCTCGGCGCCGCCCGTTCCGCTGCCCGACCTGCGGGCAGCCGGTGAGCACCTGAGGATCGGCGCCGTGGCGGGCGGGCCGATCTCGCGGCGACGACCGGCCCGAGCCCGGGCCGGCGCGCGGCGGCGACGACGCGCCACCATGGCCGGCGTGGGTCTCGCCGACCGGTGACCGGGATGCTCCGAGAGCTCCACGTCACCGACCTCGGGATCGTCGACGACCTCACGCTCCTCCTCGGCGGCGGCCTGACCGCGATCACCGGCGAGACCGGAGCCGGCAAGACCCTCCTCGTCGAGGCTGTCGACCTTCTCCTGGGCGGCCGCGCCGAGGCGTCGATGGTGCGCACCGGGGCGCCGGAGGCCCGGGTGGAGGGGCGCTTCGACGACCCGGCCGGCAACGAGCGGGTCCTCGCTCGCGTCCTGCCCGCCGACGGTCGCAGCCGCGCCTACATCGACGGGCGGCTCGCCACCGCGGGCGAGCTCACCGCGGTCGGGGCGGGCCTGGTGGAGCTCCACGCCCAGCACTCGCACCAGCGGCTCCTGCTGGCGGCCGACCAGCGGGCCGCGCTCGACCGCTTCGCGGGCGAGCCCGCCGCGGCCGCGCTCGACGCCCTGCGGGCGGCGAGGACCGAGAGCCGGCAGGTCGCCGCGGAGCTGGCCGCGCTCGGCGGCGACGCCCGGGCCCGGGCCCGCGAGCTCGACCTGCTCCGATTCCAGGTCGAGGAGATCGAGGCCGCGGGCCTCGGGGACGCCGCGGAGGACGTCGCGCTCGAGGCCGAGGAGGCGCTCCTCGCCGACGCCGCCGCCCATCGCGACGCGCTCGCCGCCGCCTTCCACGCCCTCGAGGGGCCGGCGGTCGAGGCCCTCGGCCAGGCGATCGGGGCGCTGGCCGACCGGGCCCCGTTCGCCGAGCTCGCCGCCCGCCTGCGCGCCACCCAGGCCGAGGTGTCCGAGGTCGAGCGGGAGCTGCGGCTCACGGCCGAGTCGATCCCGGACGACCCCGGCCGCCTCGACCAGGTCCGGGCCCGGCGCCAGGCCCTGCGGGAGCTGCAGCGGAAGTACGGCGACACCCTGGCCGAGGTGGTCGCCTTCGCCGAAAACACCCGCCGGCGCATCGTCGAGCTGGGGGGCTACGAGGAGCGAGCGGCCGCCCTGGAGCAGGCCCGGAGCGAGGCCGACGAGCGGGCCGCCGACGCCGCCGCCGCGCTGTCCGCGGCCCGCCGGGCCGGTGCCGGGCCCCTCGCCGCCGCCGTCACCCGCCACCTGCGCGAGCTCGCGATGCCGAAGGCCGAGCTCACCGTGGTGCTGGAGCCGGCGCCGCCGACCGAGGACGGCGCCGACACCGTCGCCTTCCTGCTCGCCGCCAACCCCGGCGAGCCGCCGAAGCCGCTGGCCCGCGTGGCCTCCGGCGGCGAGCTGTCGCGGGCGATGCTGGCCCTGCGCCTGGTGCTGACCGAGGGGCCGCCCAGCCTCGTGTTCGACGAGGTCGACGCCGGGATCGCCGGCGAGGCGGGGACCGCCGTCGGTCGGCTGCTCGGCGACCTGGCCCGCCGGCACCAGGTGCTGTGCGTCACCCACCTGGCCCAGGTCGCGGCGTACGCCGAGACCCAGGTGGTGGTCGAGAAGCGAGAGGACGGCGGCCGGACCGTCGCCCGCGCCGCGGCGGTGGAGGGCGAGGGGCGCGTCGCCGAGCTCTCGCGGATGCTCGCCGGCCTCGGCGAGTCCGCGCACGCGCGGCGGCATGCCGCGGAGCTGCTCGAGCGCGCCGCCGGCGCGCGGCCGGTCGCGTCCTGACCCGCCGCGCTCCGTGCGCGGTTGGCAGCGCGAGGCGGTCGCCGGTGTCGTCACAACCCCGTGGTAGGTTCGGTCGCGCGTGGCGAAGCACATCTTCGTGACCGGTGGGGTGACCTCCAGCCTCGGGAAGGGCCTCACCGCCGCCTCGCTGGGCCGCCTCCTCAAGAGCCGCGGGATCCGGGTCACGCTCCAGAAGCTCGACCCCTACATCAACGTCGACCCCGGGACGATGAACCCCTTCCAGCACGGCGAGGTGTTCGTCACCGACGACGG
>DASZJD010000033.1 GCA_035948415.1 Acidimicrobiia bacterium
GACGACGTCGGGGTTGATCATCGGGCCGCAATCCTCGCTGACGATGTAGCGGTGGAGCGCCACGCGGCCGGTGTCGACGTCGACTTCGCACGTGCAGACGTGGGTGGCGTTCACCCAGATCGTCGGGTTGACGGCCCGATAGCGGGCGGTGGCCTCGAGCCCGGCCGGCGTGCCGGACGGCAGCAAATGGGGCTCGTGGTAGGCGAGTCGTGCGATCTCGGCGAACGAGACGCCGATGGCCGGCGTGCCGCGCACGTGCGCGCGGCTGTCCACGAGTTCGATGTCGTCGAAAGCGGCCTCGAGACGGTGCGCGGCAATGGCGAGCATGCGTTCTTGCAGGATTGAGGCTGTCTCACGCACTGCGCCGGCGGTCATGGAGCCGCTGCGGCTGCCGTTGGCGCCGGCGCCGTAGGCGGTCGCCGCGGTGTCACCCTGGATCGTGCGGACATCGTCGATGTTGGCGCCGAGCGCGTCGGCGGCGAGCTGGACGACCGTCGTCTCGAGGCTGTTCCCGGTGGAGCCGCCAGCGATGTACACGTTGATGGCACCCGAGGGTTCGACACGGATCGTCGCCGCCTCCGTGCCGTAGCTGCCGTACCCGGGGGTTGACGGCTCAACGTAGCTTGAGGTGCCCACCCCGAGGTACCGGCCGACGCGGCGCCCGGCGGCCTGCTCGGTGCGGAAGGCGTCGTAGTCGAGGATCTCGAGCGCCTGCTCGAGCGTCTCGAGAGCCGAGATGCTGTCGTAAGTCATGCCGTTGGCATTGCGATACGGGAGGTCACCCGGTCGCAGCAGATTGCGTCGGCGCAGCTCAACCGGGTCGATGCCCATGGAGCGAGCCGCGATGTCGAGCAGCACCTCGCGGGCCAGCGTTTCGAACTGCCAGGGCCCGCGGTACGCGGCGCGACCGACAGTGTTCGTGTAGACCGTCTTCACGGTAAACCCGGCGTTCGGCACGCGGTACGGGCCGGGAAACAGCATGCCGGTCGCGGCCGCAGTGGTGACGGGCCACGGGGTCGGGTACGCGCCGCAGTCCTGAACGAAATCGATGTACGCAGCGTGGATCGCGCCCTCGGCGGAGAAGGCCATGCGCACATCGCCGTGCTCCTGGCGCGACTTGCCCGCGGCAAGGAGGTTCTCGCGGCGGTCCTCGACCCACTTCAGCGGCGCGCCAACCTTGCGGGCCGCGAGCATGATGCACATCTCGTCACGTTGGACCATCACCTTCTGGCCGAAGCCACCACCGGTATCGCGCATGATGACGCGGATCCGGTGCTCGGGGATGCCGAGTAAGCGCGCACAGAACAGGCGCACCTCGTGTGGGACCTGCGTCGCCGCGTAGATCGTGAGCTCGTCCGTCGCGGCGGCGTAGTCGGTGATCAGCCCGCGTCCCTCCATGGGCGCGGCGACGTAGGCCTGCTGAGAAATGGTCTCGTGGGCGACGTGGGCAGCGGCCCCGAACACCGCGTCGAGCTCGGAGGCTGGGTGACCGGCGAGCTCCCCGATCAGGTTCGAGCCGTGGCTGGCGTGCACGAGCTCATCCATGTGCTCGGCGGCTGTGTACTCGACGACCGCCGGCAGAGGCCCGTAGTCGACGTCGACGAGCTCCTCGGCATCCTCGCCGAGCGCCAGGCTCTCCGCCACGACCAGGGCGACGGGGTCGCCGACAAACCGAGCCTCGTCGTCGGCCAGCGGCGGGCGTGGTGTCTCCGGGCTGGCCGATCCGACGGTCGTGTGCCATTGCTCCTTCGCATCGATGTTCAGATCTGCGGCCGTGAACACGAACCGCACACCCGGAGCGGCGAGCGCCGCCGATGTGTCGATGCCGCGGATGGTGGCGCGCGGGAATGGGCTGCGCACGAAGCGAGCGTGAAGCATGCCTGGGAGCGTGATGTCGTCCACAAACGTCCCGTGGCCAGTGAGGAGCCGCCCGTCCTCAACACGCTGCACGCGCGCGCCGACGTAGCGGCCCGGACTCACGCGATCTGCACGCTGCGACCACCGTCGACCGGGATGATCGCGCCGGTGACAAAAGACGCGCGATCCGACGCCAAGAACGCGGCCACCTCGGCGATCTCGTGAGGCTGGCCGAGGCGGTGCATCGGCGTGCCCTCGACTGCACCGGGAAACTGTTCGAGCCTGGCACCCATGATCTCAGTCTTGATGAACCCCGGACATACACAGTTCACCCGGATGTTCTTGGCGGCATACTCGAGGGCGGCGGTCTTCGTGAGCGAGATCACCCCTGCTTTCGCGGCGCCGTAGACACTCGTTGCGATCGAGGAGTTGAGGCCGCCGATCGAGGACCAGTTCACGATGGAACCGCCGGAGTTCGCGGCGAGCATGGCTCGAATGCCGTGCTTCATCCCAAGCAGCACGCCCCACAAGTCGACGTCCATCGTTCGGGCGTAGTGCTCCATCGTCACGTCGGTGATCATCACGCCCTCGGCGACACCCGCTACGTTCAACACCGCGTCGAGGCAACCGAACTCCTCAATCGCAGTGCGGACCATCGCCTCCACCTCGGGTTCTTTGGTCACGTCGCAGTGCACGGCGAGCACTCGGTCACCGATCTCTGCCGCGGTGTCCTGTTCCGCGCCGCTGACGTCGGCCGCGACGACGCGGGCGCCCTCGCGCACGAACACCTTTACCGACGCCTTAGCCATTCCGGAGCCGGCGCCAGTCACCACCGCAACCTTGCCGTCAAGCAACCCCATCTGGCCCCCCGTCTCGCCCGACGTCGGCGGCGCAACAATAGTGCCAGGAGTATGGCATGAATTGGGGAGCTCGGCTCACGGGCCTCGCCGGCTGATGCTCGTCGGATACGAGTTCGCGGCCCGGCTGCAGTCCCCCGGAGATGGCGCCGTGACTCGTCGCCGCGCCCCGGGGTCCGGAGCGCTGCGACGCCAGCGGGAGCCTCGGGCTAAGGGGCTCCGACTCGGCGACGACGGAATGATCTCGCACAAGGTGGGCCCTCCGCCTCACGCTGGGGCGGCTCCTCGATGGCGGGAGCCACGCCGCGACGGATTACGACGCGATCGATCGACTTCTTCCGGGGCTCCGAGCTCGTCGCCGACCCGGGGCCGTCCTTCGCTTGACTGCGCGCGCAGATCGTGATGCCCCCCTCGGGGCGCAAGCTCGAGCGATTGCTCGACCGGATGGACAACATCAGGATTCCGAGGAGGACAACGTCGACTCGGATGTCGTAGGCGCTGACCGGCCGCGGCTGCCTGGCCCGATCCGCCTTCAAAAGCGGTCTGGGCCACTCATCGTGGCAGCGCTCACCGCCCGCATCAGAGGGGCAGGAGCGCCGGAAGCCGCCGCGACCGCAGCAGCTGGTCGCCGAACTCCGACGTCAACGAGTGCGCCGAGCCAAACAGCTGATCGAGCAGGAGGATGCGGCGGTAGCAGCGGTGGAACGGATGCTCGGCGGTGAAGCCGATGCCGGCGAGCACCTGCTGGCAGTGACGGGCCGCGGTCTGGGCGCCACGGCCGGCGAGCGACTTGGCGATGCTCGCCAGCTCCGGCGATGGTGCCTCGCGGGCCGCGGCTGCCAGGGCCTCGGCAGCCTCGATCGCCACCAATGTCTCCGCCAGGCGATGGCGAACCGCTTGGAAGCTGCTGATCGGCCGGCCGTACTGGATGCGATCGAGCGCGTGCTCACGCGCCAGCGCGAGCATCGTCCGTGCCGCGCCCAGGATCTCGTAACTCAGCGCAACCTGGGACAGGACGACGGCTGCCTCCCAGCTGTGCCCCCCGGCGTCCCCGCACACACGGCAGCCGACACCGTCTGCGATCACCTCCACCAGGCCGCAGTCGGGATCGATCCCGATGACGGCGCGGAGCTTCAGCTCCGAGGTCGGGACCGTGACGATGATCGGTGCATCGTCGTCGGGGCTTGTCGCGGCGGCCACGGCTTCTGCGGCCACGTGGAGGGCCCCCGTTCCGAGTCCCCGGATCGAGATTCGATCGTCGTCGAGCTCGCCCGGAGCGGACCGCGTCCCGAGCGCCGGTAGCACCACCGCGTCCGCGTCGGTAGGCCGCAGGCCGAGAGCCCTTGTCACCACCTGATCGAGTGCGTGCAAGGTGGCGTTCGCGCCGCCCTGGAGCGGGAACAGGATCGACACCGCCGTGTACGGGTCGTCCGCCAGCGCGTCGAGCCAACCGAGCCCGAGCAGCGCGCGGTCGAGCGCGTCTCCGGTATGACGCTCGGTTGCCTGACGGACGCTGCGCTCGAACAGCTCGATGTCCGACGCGTCCATCAGCGATCGTCCCCGAGGTCGAGGAGCCGACGGGCGATGGTGTTCCGCTGGATCTCCGCGGTCCCGCCGTAGATCGTCGCCGCCCGGGAGTAGAGGAACTCGGCCCGCCACCGCTCGCTTGTGGCGTCATCGCCGATCACGACCTCCGAGGCGAGCCCAGTGGCGACCAGGTCCATGACGGCCTGCTCCGCCGTCGCGATCAGCACCTTGTCGATCGACGTCTCGGGACCGAGCTGCTGGCCCTCGGCCATGCGGTATTGGGTCGTTCGGGACCGGGCCCGAAGGGCAAGCAGAACCTGGGCGGCCTCGCCGACCTCGGCGGCGCTCACGGCGCTGTCCTGGACCCTCGCGAGCAGTCGCTCGAGTCGCCGTTGCAGGTAGGCGCAGCGATGCCACAGCGCCGTGCTCCGCTCGTACGGGAGCAGATCCATCGCCACCGTCCAGCCGTGGTCCACCTTGCCGAGGGTGCGCTCGAACGGCACCGCCACGTCGTCGAAGAACACCTCGCAGAACTCGTCGGAACCATGCATCGTCCGGATGGGCCGGACTGTGATCCCCGGGCTGTCCATGTCGACGAACAACGCCGTGATCCCCCGATGGGCTGACTCGGGCGAACCGGTGCGGGTCAGCAGCACGCACCGATCCGCGTACTGCGCGTAGCTCGTCCACACCTTCTGGCCGCTCACCCGCCACCTGTCGTCGGCGCGGGTGGCCAGGCAGGCCAGCGACGCCAGGTTGCTCCCCGTCCCCGGCTCCGAGAACCCCTGGCACCACGACTCGTCGCCCCGTAGCAGACGCGGGACCATCTCGGCCGCCAGCGCCGGCGGGGCGAAGCTGATCATCGTCGGCGCCAGGACCTCGGTCATCGAGTAAACGTCGGGCTCCACGACGTCGCGCGCCATCAGCGCCTCGCCGAGGTACGCGCGCAGGATCGGCGAGCCGCCGAGGCCGCCCACCCGCTCCGGCCAGCCCCAGCGCATCCAGCCCGCCTCGAACCCGATGCGCTTCACGGCCGCGAGGTGCGCCACCCGCTCGTCGAGCGTCCCGAGGCCCTCGTAGCCGGGGGCCAGCTCGCGCTCGTTGCGCTCGAGCCAGTCGTCCAGTGCCGTGCGGAAGGTCGCGAGATCCATGGTGAGTCGCCCCAGCCGGGACGCTAATGCGACTCTACTAAATCGGAAACGCCGCTCTCAGAGCGGGGTCGACCCCCGACGTCGTGGCCAATGGCCCTTGGGCGTGGTGCGCCAGGCCGCGCCCGGAGCCGCGGGCCGAGGCCGGCGTCGTCGCGGCGAGCACGCGGCGCGGGGGAGGCGCCGCGGCCACCGGCATCCGCTTCCGGCGTGACGCGCGTCAAACGCGTTGATCCGAACGCGGAGCGGCGCTGAGCGCGGGATCACGGATTGGGCGGCCGTCTCGAACGACGGGGGCGAGACCGTCAGCGCGCCGCTCGCGGTGAGCACCGCCGACTCGCCGGCGCCGCAGCCGCTCCTCCCGTTCGGCATCGGCGACGACGTCTCGTTGCTCGCCCTGAGCCGAACCCACGCCTTCAAGGGCTGGGCCGACGACCGACCGGGGCTGCGTCAGGGGGTTCATCAGCGCCGTCCACCTCTGGGCGTTCGCGAGGTGATCGGAGTCCCGACGGTCGCGGGGCGGTAAGACTCCTCCCTATGCGAAGCGGCCCGAGGGCGCGAACGTGACCAGTGGGTCGACGCGGGATCAGGTCCTCGTCGTCACCGGCATGGGCGACATGGGGGTGGCCGTCGCCCACCGGCTGGGCAGCGGCGCCACCGTCGTGCTCGCCGACGTCGACGAACCTCGGCTCGCCCGCGTCGAGGAGGCGCTGGCGGGGGCCGGCTACGCCGTGCACACCGTCCGGACCGACGTCTCGTCGGCGGAGGACGTCACGGCGCTGGCGCGGGTGGCGTCGAGCCTCGGCCCGATCCGCAGCCTCGTGCACACGGCGGGGGTCTCGCCGGTGCAGGCCAGCGCGGAACAGATCATCGCCGTCGACCTCGTCGGCACCGCCCGGGTGCTGGACGCCTTCGAGCCGCACGTGCGGCCCGGGACGGTCGCGGTGTGCATCGCCAGCATGGCCGCCATCCTGATGCCCGTGGCTCCGGAAACCCTGGCGCTGCTGGCCGTCACCCCGACCGAGGAGCTGGCGACGCTCCCCGTGCTCGACCCGAGCACCCTCGAACCCGGGATCGCGTACTCGCTCGCGAAGCGCGGCGTCCAGGTGCGCGTCGAGGCGGCCTCGGTGGCGTGGGGCCGGCGTGGCGGACGCGTGGTCTCGATCAGCCCCGGCGTCATCGCGACCGCCCAGGGCACCGCGGAGCTCGCCGGCCCGAGCGGTGACACCATGCGCGGCATGGTCGAGCTGTCCGCCTGCCGTCGACTCGGCACCCCCGACGAGATCGCCGCCGCCGCCGAGTTCCTCGTCAGCCCGGCCGCCTCGCTCGTCACGGGCACTGACCTCCTCGTCGACGGCGGCGTCGTCGCCGCCATCCGCCACCAAAGCGCCGCCGAAGGGAGTGCCCATGCTTCGTGACGAGGTCCGCCCCATCTCCGTCGACGACCACGTCATCGAGCCCGCGCACGTCTTCGCCGACCACATCGAGCCCCGGTTCCGGGACCGCGCCCCCAGGATCGTGGAGCACGACGACGCCGAAGGGTGGCTGTGGGAGGACCGCTTCTACCCGCTCACCTTCCAGGGCAACGCGCAGACGAGGAAGTTCCGGGCGGGCGAGGCCGGACGCGGCGAGGACCTCTTCGCCCGGCGGTACGAGGACATGATCCCGGCGGCGTACGACGTCCACGAGCGGGTGCGGGCCATGGAGGAGGACGGGGTCTGGGCCGAGCTGCTCTTCCCGACCTTTCCCCGCTTCGGCGGCACGCAGTTCCTCCAGGCCGACGACACCGAGCTGGCGCTGGCGATGGTGCGGGCCTGGAACGACTGGATGCTCGACGAGTGGTGCGCCGCCTACCCGGAGCGGTTCATCCCCCAGACGCTGGTGCCGCTCTGGGACGTCACCGCGGCGGTCGCCGAGATCGAGCGGTGCGCGGCGAAGGGCTCCCGGGCGGTGCTTTTCGTCGAGAACCCGCATCCGCTCGGGCTGCCGTCGTTCCCCACCGGGCACTGGCGCCCCGTCTTCGAGGCCTGCAACGACACGGGCCTGCCCCTGTCGATGCACATCGGGACGTCGTCGGGGCTCATCGCACCGTCGCCGGAGACGACCCCGTCGGTCGGCATCGCCCTCTGCGGCATCAACTCAATGAGCGCCCTCGGCGACATGATCTTCAGCGGCGTGTTCAACGGCCTGCCGCGCTGTCGCGTCGCGCTCTCCGAAGGCGGCGCCGGATGGGTGCCGTACGTCCTCGAGCGGCTCGACTACACCTGGGAGCGCAGCCGGTACGAGGGGCTGCGGAACATGGACCGGCCCTCGGAGGTGTTCGCTGAGCACGTCTGGGTGTGCATGGTCTCGGACCGGTACGCGATCCGGAACCGAGACCTGATCGGCGTCGACAAGCTGCTGTGGGAGGCCGACTTCCCGCACAACGACTCGAACTGGCCGAACAGCCGCAAGGTCCTCGCCGACGCGCTCGCCGACGTCCCCGACGACGAGTGCCGGCGCATCGCCGAGCTCAACGCGCGGGAGCTCTACTGCTTCCCCGGGTAGGGGCGGCGCCGACCGTGACCTCCGGTGGGCTCGGCGACCCGGCCGCGGGCCGGGCCGGGTGCAGGCTCACCGGCAGCCCCGAGTAGTGCGCCATGCCGGTCGTCGCGTCGATGTCGTCGTCGCTGGTGAGCCGGTTCACGTTGGCGCGCTGGTGCCCGTGCGGCACAGAGACCGTGCCCGCCCGCACCGACTCGTCGACCTTGGCGATTCCCTCGAGCTCCCCGTGCTCACTGCGCACGACGACGGGGGCGCCGTCGGCGACGCCCGACGCCGCGGCGTCGTCGGGGTGGACGATCACCTCGGCGACCTCGCCGAGAAAGTCGAGTTGCGAGTTGAGGTGCCGGCCCTGCCGGCGCGGCACCAGCACCAGCGAGGCCGGGGCCTCGAGCGTGGCCAGCTGGGCGAGGAGCACCGACGGCGCCAGGCGCCAGCCGCCGAGCCGGTCCAGGTGCTGCTCGACCCACGCGGCCGGGAGCTCGTAGGGCCGCTCCACCCACCGGTCGGCGACGAGGTCGTCGAAGGGGCAGCGGGCGCCGGCCGTGATCCTGGCCAGCACGGCCTCGTCGTCGAGGTCGGCGCCGGCGACGAGCTCGAGGTCGTGACCCAGGCGGCGGGCCAGCTCGGCGAGGACCCACCAGGTCGACCGACGGTCGCCGACGGTGTCGACCACCGGCGGCGTGTACTGCCCGGCCACGCGCGGCATCAGGAAGTCCCACAGGGTCACGTCGGCCCGCTCCAGCTGGTCCTTCGTGGGGAGCACGTGGGTGGAAAGCGCGGTCGTGTCGTTGGCGATGATCTCGATCGTGGCGAGCACCTCCAACGACCGGAGCGCGGGGATCAGGGTGTTGGCGTCCGGGAAGGCGGTGACCAGGTGACCGCCGAGGTTGAGCACCGCCCGGATGGTGCCGGCGGTGATCTCGTCGGCGAGCACCGCGCACGGCCACTCGCCGAGGAACGAGCGCGCGCCCGGCCGGGTGCTCGGGCCGGGCCCGAACAGTGCGTCCGGCGGCAGCACCGGCAGCTCGAAGCCCTCGAGCTGGTGCCCGAACCCCGGGTGGAACCAGACCCCGCCGGGGCGGTTCATCGAGTCGGTCACGATCATGAGCGCCCACGCCAGCCACTGCGTCACGTTGGCGGCGGCCGACATCGTCACGCCCGTCCCCGTGACGACCGCGACCCGGCCGGCCCGGCGCACGGCGTCGAGAAGTTCGGTGAGCTCGGCCTCGGCGACGCCGGCGACCGCGGCGGCGTGCTCGACGGTGTACGCGGCGACCGCGGCGGCGAGGTCGTCGCGTCCGACCGCGCGTACGACGGCCGCCCGGTCGGCGCCGTCGCGGAGCAGCTCCCGAACGAGGAAGCCGAGCGCCGCGTAGTCGGTGCCCGGCCGCACCGCGAGGTGTCGCGTCGCCAGCCGCGCCGTCTCCGTGCGGCGCGGGTCCACCACCCAGACGTCGGCGCGGGCACGAAGGGCCCGCAGCGCGGTGACGGGGTCGGGGAGCGCCGAGGTGTGCCCGTGCGAGACGACCGGGTTGACGCCGATGTACACGACGAGGCGCGCGTCCTCGGTGTCCACGTGCGGGTTGAGCCCCGGGAATCCGCCGACCTGGTGCGACACCAGCACCTTGGCCGTCCCGTCGATCGTCAGCGGGCTGAACCGCGCCCGGGCTCCCAGCGCGGCGTAGAGGGCCTCCGAGGCCCGGTAGCCGGCGGCGTCCATGCCCACACCGCTTCCGAAGAAGACGCCTATCGCCTCGGGGCCGTCGCGGTCGATGATGGCGCGCAGCCGGGCCGCGAGGTCGTCGAGGCAGGCGTCCCACGTCGTGGGCTCGAGCCGGTCACCGACCCGGAGCAGCGGGCGCTCGAGCCGGTCCGGGTGGTGGTGCATGCCCGGGAGGGCGCGGCCTTTCGGGCAGGTGTAGCCGTGCGAGAACGGGTGCTCCGTGTCGCCGCGCACCCGAACGACCTGGTCACCGTCGACGTCGACCAAGATCCCGCACACCGCCGTGCAGATCCGACAGAAGCTGCGCACGGTCCGGACGCCGGAGTCTGCTGTGAGAATGACGTTATCGTATGGCGCGAGTGAGGCTTTAGCAACGGTGGTGAGGGAGCTCGGGGTGGACGACGGGGGCCTGCTCGACGCGCACGTCGCGGCGTGGCTCGAGGCGAACCCGACGGTCGGCTCCCGCATCGAGGAGCTCCCGCCCGAGATGCTGGCGCTCGCCCGCGGGCCGCAGGGCGCGCCTCCGACGCGCCCGATCGCCCGTGTGACCGACGACGTGGTGGACGGCGTCCCGGTCCGGATCTACCAGCACGACGAGGCGCCGACCGGCCTCGTCGTGTACTTCCACGGGGGCGGCTTCTGCATCGGGAGCGTCGGGGTGATGGACAACGTCGCCCGGGAGCTGGCCTGGTGCCCGGGCGCGACCGTCGTGTCGGTCGACTACCGCCTCGCGCCCGAGCACCCGTACCCGGCGGGCCTGGACGACTGCGAGGCGGTCACGCGATGGGTGCTCGCGAACGCGTCGCGCCTCGACGCATCGCCCGACCGGGTGGCGGTGGCGGGGGAGAGCGCGGGCGGCAACCTGGCCGCCGCGGTCGCGTTGCGCCTGCGAGCGGACGCGGGCCCGGCGCCGCTGGCGGGACAGGTGCTCATGTACCCGTCCGTCGACACGATGGCGTCGAGCCACCGCTCCCGCGAGCAGTTCGACGGCGTCGTCTTGCATCGCTCGACCCGAGACTGGTTCTGGCGCTGCTACTCGGCCGGCCGCGACCTGACCGGCGATCCGTTCGCCGCGCCGGTCCGCGCCGAGAGCCTCGCCGGGCTGCCGCCCGCGATCGTCGTGCTCGGCGGCTGCGATCCCCTGCGCGACGAGGGTCGCCTCTACGCGCGCCGGCTTCGCGACGACGGCGTCGCCGTCGAGGAGCACTGCTACGGCGGCCAGCCGCACGGCTTCGTGAACTTCGGGCTCCCCGCCGCCGAGGAGGCCCTCGGCCGCGTCGGCGCCTGGCTGCGGTCGGCCTTCACCGCCTCGACGCCCGCCCGCTGACCCACCCGCCGACACGCCGCGAGCCAGCCGTCGACGCCTAGGTTCCGCCGCGTCGCAGGAGCAGCACGCCCGAGGGCGTGCCGCCACCGGTCGTGACGACGGCAGTCCTCGCCCCGGCGACCTGCCGCTCGCCAGCCTCGTGCCGCAGCTGCGTGATCGCCTCCGCGATGAAGCCGAAGCCGTGCGTGCGCCCGGCCGAGAGCTGGCCCCCGTGCGGGTTGACGGGCACCTCGCCGTCGAGGCGGATGCGCCGACCCCCGTCCAGCCAGCCCATCGCCTCGCCGAGCCCGCAGAAGCCGAGCGCCTCGAGCCAGGAGATGGCGTTGAACGTGAACCCGTCGTACACGAGCGCGACGTCGACGTCGCTCGGGCGCAGGCTCGTCCTCGTCCAGAGGTGCGTCGCGGGACCGAGGACCTGCGGCTCGTGGGTCAACGTGTCCTGGTCCCACGACACCCGCTCGGTGATCTGGGTGCCGACGGCCTCGACTCGAACGGCCGGCTTTGGCAGGTCGGCGGCCGCCGCGGCGTCGGACACGACGACCGCGATCGACCCGTCGCAGGGCACGTCGCAGTCGTAGAGCCCGAAGGGGGTGGTGATCGGGCGGGCCGCCAGGTAGTCGTCAATCGTCATCGGGTCGCGGTAGATGGCGGCCGGGTTCCGCGCCGCGTTGGCGCGGCCGTTCAACGCGATCCAGCCGAGCATCTCCCGCGTCGCCCCGTAGCGATGGATGTAGTGGTTGGCGTGCATCCCGATCCAGTTGGCGGCGGACATGGCGCCGAACGGCGCCCGCCACTCCCACAGCGGGCCGGACACCCGCCGGCCGGGGCGGCCGACGCCCACCACGGCCGCCGTCGACTCCCAGACGGTGCGGAAGCACACGACGTGCCGGCACAGGCCGTTCGCCACGGCCAGCATCGCCGCGATCACGGCGCCCGCCTGTCCCGGCAGCTCCATGCCGCCGTTGATCCACGTCGGCCGCAGCCGCAGCGCTTCCTCGACCTCCGTGACGCCGCCCTCGCTGTTCCCGCCGACCCCGCCGCCGGGATAGGTCGAGAGCCCGTCGATGTCGGCCGGTGTGAGGCCCGCGTCCTCGATCGCGGCCCGGCAGGCGTCGACGGCGAGGCCGCGGGGGTCCCTCATCAGCCGTCGTCCGATCGCCGAGCGGCCCACGCCGGAGAGGACCGCCCGGTGCTCGAACCGGTGGCTCGTCGCAGGCGGGCGGACCACCGGCCGCCGCGGCTCGGGGACCCGCTCGGTGCCGTCGGTCACTCCAGTGGGCTCGAACAGCGGGACCCAGACGTCCTCCTGCTGCTCGAAGCGCACCGTCACCTCCTGGCCGATGCGCACGTCGTCGGGGTCGCAGCCGACGATGTTCGTCGTCAGGCGAACCGTCGGGTCCTCGGCGAGGGTCACGATCGCGATCGCGTACGGCGGCTCGAAGGACGGGAGCCACCGGTGCCGGTTGACCGTGGACGCCACGACGGTGGCCCGTCCCGAGACGACCCTCGGCGCCGACGACCGGCTGCCACACACCGGGCAGACCGGCGTCGGCGGGTGCACCAACGAACCGCAGTCGGAGCAGCCCTGGATCCGCAGCCTGCCGTCGGCGCCCGACGTCCAGAACCACTCGTTCCACGGCGTCAGCTGCGGCAGGGGGCGCGTGTGGGGAGCACGCGGAGGAGCCGAGTCGGTCACCTCACGGTTCCCGCAGTCGCGTCGCGGGCAGCGTGCTCCCAAGCCCGGGAGTCATCGTGCTCTCCGTCTCGTGCTGCCAGGGACCCTTGATAGCGCAATTCTCGGAGAGGGAGTGCACCATCGCGCTCCACGCTGAGCTCAGCGCCATCCACGACCTCCGCGGGCTGGCCCGAGGCGCGTCGAGCCTGCCCTACGTCGGCACGCTCGCTGGAATCAGGGCCGCGAGGTGTGTGAGAGCGGGAATCCTGTCCCATGGAGCCCTCACCAGAGCGACTTGTGCGCCGGAGAGTCGACGCAGACCTTCTGTCATCATGTGCAGATGCCGCGGTCGATACGCAGTCCAAACCGCATCACCGACGACTCCCTTGTCGACGACGCCGGCTATGAGTGGTATCGGGTCAGCAAGGATCTTCGACGCGACGCCATTGCTCGGCTGTTAGGCGATCCCGATGTTCGTGTCGGTGTGCACGCCGCACGGGCGAGGCTGCGCTGGATAGCGGACGTTGAGCGTGAGCGGGTGTGGAGCGAGGAGATCGAACCGAACTTCCATGACCATGTCGGGGACGCGATCGCGACCTCCACTCCCGGGCCGCTGCCCTTTCATGGCACCTTGTGGCGTCGGCGGGGCAAGCAATTGCTGATTTTCGACGACTTCGACTGATTCGAACCCGCCGTTGCTCGTTGGGCGTCGAACGGCAGCTCCGCCACGTTGCCGGCTTCCGATCGCGAGCGGGCGCGGGGTAGCGGCATGACGGTGCTCGACAAGCGACCAATCCGGCCGACGTCGAACCGGACTCGATCGACCCGCGCGGTCGCTCCACCGATGTGCCGATCTGGCGTGGGTGACGACGCCCCTGCCGAGTAGCGGTCTCCGCCGAAGCCATCCGGTGGGTCGTGGTGGTGGTGGCCCCCGCCGGGCTCCCGCCCGTGCGGAACCTCGACGTGCTGCCACGGGCGCGCCTGCTGTGCGCGCTGCACCCGACCCGGGCGCCGGTCCCCGAGCTGCTCTCGAAGGACGCAGGTGATCCCGCCGGACGTGCCGCCGATCTGCGTGACGTCGTTCGTCGAGGGCGTGTCGTTCGAGCCCTGTTCGAGGGCGGTAGAGGCGGACGTCGACATCGTGGCGGAGCGGATGCGCAACCCGCCCGGACAATGGCGGCCCTCCACGCCCTGGACCCCGACGCGCTCGGGCTCGCCGGGGGAACCTGCCGCACCGGCGATGAGGTCGACCGGTGGCGCCGGCTGCCCGAAGACGAGACGCTCATCCGGATCCCACGAGAACGACGCCTCGCGGTGCTCCGCGCCTCACGTGACTGGTTCGGGGCGCCGTCAGGAGTGGAGAAGGACCGTCCTAGCGGTTGAGCAGGAGGTTGGCGATCGCGGTGGCCTCCGGGAACGAGCCGGTCATGCCCGAGCTCATGTAGCCAGCGTCCGAGATCAGCGTGATGCCGGTGATCGCGACCGCCGCGTCGCTGCACAGGAACACGAGCGGGTACGCCTGCTCCAGCGGCGTCGACGGCTCGAGCCCGGCCTCGCCGCGGTAGTCGGCCCCGAATCCGAGCCACAGGTCCCGGTTCGCCCGCGCGAGCGGGGTGTCGGTCGGCCCGGGGCAGATGGCGTTGATGCGGATGCCCCGCTTCAGCAGCGGGAACGCCTCACGGGCGACGTAGGCGCAGATCGCCTGCTTCATCGACATGTAGTCGGCCTTGCCGTGGTCCTCGACCCAACGCACGGCGGTGTCGAAGTCCGGCGTGTCGAGGAGCTCCTGGAGCAGCGGGAGGTTGGGCTCCCACCCGAGGCCGGCGGCGGAGGAGATGAAGCCGATCGCCGACCCCTTCGGCAGCATCCCCTTGGCGAGGGCCCGGTCGATCAGGTGCCGGTGGCCGACGAAGTTGATCCGCTCGATCCCCGGTGTGCCGTCGGCGACGCCGGCGCAGGCGAAGAGCGCGTCGATCCGCCCGTCGCACTCGTCGACGGCGGCGTCGATCGACGCGGCGTCGGCGAGGTCCAGGTGGACGGCCGTGGCCCCCGGCAGCGTCACGTCGGCGAAGTCCATGACGACGACGTCGGCGCCGGCGTCCCGGACGAGCTGAGCGGTCGCGGCACCCATGCCGCTGGCGCCCCCGACGACCAGGGCTCGCTTGCCGTCGTACCGGAAGGCGTCGAAAAGGGTCATGGGTGGATAACCTAGTTCTCGGAAAATGGATGCGCGACTTCCGCACCCGGCGAGCGGCGGTGGCGCCGCGAGCCGGAGCCGACGATAACGGGGGAGGGACATGGCCGAGGACACCCGACGCATCGCGGACCTCGTGGAGATCCACGCACTGTGCTCGAACTACATGGTGCTCTGCAGCCAGTTCGTGAAGGATCGCTGGCTCGAGGTGTTCACCCCGGACACCACGTACAACGCGTTCGGCTCGGTGTACACGCTCGAGCGCTTCCCGGCGCTGCTCGAGGCGGCGCCGCGGGGGCAGTTCATCGGCAACATGCCCGTCGTCGAGCTCGACGGTGACCGGGCGACCGGCAAGCAGCACTTCCTCTTCATCGACCAGACCAGCCACGCCATGCGCCTCGGTTGGTACAACGACGAGTACGTCCGCACCCCAGACGGCTGGCGGATCGCGAAGCGCTCCACGACCTTCATGCGCAAGCACGGCGGCTTCGACTCCGGCGTCGCGCACGACCCGCTCGCGCAAGAAGAGCAGAGCACGTCGTGAGCGATCTCCGGAAGGCCATCAGCGTCGACGACCACGTCGAGCCTCCCTCGACCCACTACCGCGAGGAGCAGCGCTACAAGGTGCACCGCGGCAACGCGATCCCGATGCTCGACCTCGACCGCGTCTGACCCCGAGGCCGACCGGCGGCGATTCCCGACGCCGACCGGCCGCGGCTCAGCCGGCGAGCCCGTGCAGGCAGAACTCCCACGCCTGCTCGGCCGTCAGCCACATCCGCGGGTCCTCGATCAGCCGGTTGCCGAACCAGCTGTACATGACCGTCTGCTGCACGAGCGCGGCCGCGCGCCGCGGGTCGGCCACGTGGATCGCCTTGGCGGCGTCGGCGTCCTCGACGAGCTCGAGCAGCATCCGCGAGATGGGCTCCATGGCCGCCTTCACCCGCGCCGGGTGCGAGAGGGCCAGCTGGACGGAGAACTCCGAGATCGGGCGGCGGTTGTGCGACCCGCGCTTCCGGGGCGCGTCGGCAGGCTCGCACCACTCGTGGAGCCGAATCGTGAAGGCGTGGAGCCGCTCGAGCGGATCGGACTCGGTGGCGACGACGTCGCGGAGATCAGCCGCCGATTCGAGAACCGAGTCCTCGAACAGCGCCAGGATCAGCTCGTCCTTGCCGTCGAAGTACTGGTAGAAGCCGCGGAGGGACTGCTTCGAGCGGTCGATGACCTCCTGGATCGTGAAGTCGGTCGTGCCCTTCTCGTCGATGAGCTCGAACGCCGCGTCGAGGAACCGCTGGACCCGCTGCTCGGCACGGGAGCGGGCCGCGTGCAGGCTGCGGGAGACGGCGCGCCGGCGCCACGCCGGCTCGTGCACGTCGCCGGTCGTCTCAGCCATGCCGGCCCTCGCCTCCATCCCGTCGACGGTACCAACGGGCGGAATGCGCAGAATGTCTTTCGCGAGCGGCCATCAGCCGGCTCTCCTTTTCTTCTCGAACGCCTCGACCGCGGCCCAGTGCGCCTCGGCCGCCCACAGGCGCGCGAACTCGTCGGTGGCGTCCGCCTCGAGCTCGGGATGGCTCGCCGGGATCGCGGCGCCGACCACGGCTTTTACCGCTCGGGTCGTTCCGGGCGCCGTCGATGCCATCTCGCCCGCGAGCTTCCGCCACTCGTTGTCGAACGAGGATCGCGGCACCACGAGGTCGACGAGCCCAAGTTGCTGCGCGGTGGCGGCGTCGTAGAGCTGCCCGGTCGCGATGGCCAGCACGGCCCGCCCGCGGCCGATCACCTGGGCCAGCCGCTCGGCCCCGCCCCAGGCGGGCATGATGCCCAGCGCCACCTGGTTGAACCCGATCTTGACGTCGTCGGCGGCGATGCGGATGTCGGCGGCGATCGCGACCTCGGCGCCGCCCCCGAGCGCGTGCCCGTTCAGGGCGGCGACCACCGGGACCGGGAACGCGGCGACGCGGTCGAGCAGGCGCCGGACCCGGCTGGCCATGCTGACGGCTTCCTCGTGGGTCCGGATGGCGCCGAGCTCCTTGAGGTCCCCGCCGGACACGAACGCGCGCTCGCCGCCGCCGCGCAGCACGAGCACTGCCGCGTCGGAGTCGAGCACCCGGTCGAGCGCGGCGTCGAGCTCGTCGGCCGTCGCGAAGCCGATGGCGTTGCGGGCGTCGGGGCGATCGATCGTCACGACGGCCGCGTGGGCGTCCAGCTCCACGCGGACCCCGCCCGGGGACCGGGGCGCCTCGGGTTCGGGCATGCGTGGTGCTCCTCGTCGACGGTGGCCGAGAATACCACTCTCATATTGTTATGGCAGGCTTGCAGTTTTCCGGATAGATGATTTCCGTTACGCTCGGGTCGATGGGCCCAGCGGGGGAGAGTGAGGTCCGGACCGAGGCCGGGATCCCGCTCCGGGCCAGTTACGGCCCCGACGACCTCCCCGCGCCCGAGCAGATCCCGCCGCCCGGTTCCTTCCCGTTCACCCGGGGGAACTTCGCCGACGGCTACCGCGGGCGCATGTGGACGATCCGCCAGTACTCGGGGTTCGGCACACCCGAGGAGTCGAACGCGCGCTACCGCTACCTCCTCGACCAGGGCGGCACCGGGCTCTCCGTCGCGCTCGACCTGCCCACCCAGTGCGGCTACGACTCCGATCACCCCGACGTGGAGGAGGAGGTGGGCCGGGTGGGCGTCGCGCTCGACACCCTGGCTGACGCCGAGATCCTCTTCGACCAGATCCCGCTCGACGCGGTGAGCACGAGCTTCACCATTAACGGCACCGCCGCCATCATCCTTGCCTTCTACATCGCGGCGGCTGAGCGGCAAGGTGTCGACCGGGCGAAGCTGCGCGGCACGATCCAGAACGACATCCTCAAGGAGTACGTGAGCCGGGGAACCTGGATCTGGCCTCCCCGGCCGTCGCTGCGTCTCATCGCCGACACCATCGAGTTCTGCGCCGAGGAGGTGCCGCGGTTCAACGCGATCTCGGTCGCCGGTGCCCACTTCCGCGACGCGGGCGCCAACGCCGTGCAGGAGATGGCGTTCACGCTCATGGACGGCGTGACCTACTGCGACGAGGTGATCGCCCGGGGCCGGATGACCATCGACGAGTTCGCGCCGCAGGTGTCGTTCTTCTTCTACACCCACGGCGACTTCTTCGAGGAGATCGCCAAGTATCGGGCCGGCCGGCGGCGGTGGGCCCACATCGTCCGGGAGCGCTACGGGGCGAAGGACGATCGGTCGTGCATGTTCCGCGTCGGCTGCGTCGCCGGCGGCGCCTCCCTCTACGCACCGCAGGCGCACAACAACATCGTGCGCATCGCGTACGAGGCGCTGGCGTCGGTGCTCGGCGGCGTGCAGTCGATGTTCACCGCGGCGTGGGACGAGCCGTTCGCGCTGCCCAGCGAGGATTCGGCCACGCTCGCGCTGCGAACCCAGCAGGTGCTCGCCTCCGAGACGGGCGTGGCACGCGTCGCCGACCCGCTCGGCGGCTCGTACTTCGTCGAGGCGCTGACCGACGAGATCGAGGCTCGGGTCGTCGAGATCATGGAGGACCTCGAACACCGGGGCGGCATGGTCAAGGCCGTCGAGGACGGCTACCTCCACCGGCTCATCTCCGAGGAGGCCTTCCGCGTCCAGCAGGCGATCAGCTCCGATGACCGGGAGATCGTCGGCGTGAACCGGTTCCAGACCGACGAGGAGCCGCCCGAGGTCGAAGGGTACGAGCTCGACGAGCAGGGACGGGCCCGCCAGCTTGAGCGACTCGCGGAGGTGAAGCGCTCTCGCTCGGGCACCGAGGTCCGTGAGGCGCTCGACGCGCTGGGCACGGCCGCGGGGGAGGACAATGTGAACCTCATGCCGCGGCTCGTGGCCGCGGCCGAGGCCTACTGCACGGTTGGGGAGATGGTGGACGTGCTCAAGGGCCAGTGGGGCGAGTTCCAGCAGCCGACGGTGTTCTGATGCACCCCGTCCGAGTGCTGGTCGGCAAGCCGGGGCTCGACGGCCACGACCGCGGCGCCAAGCTGGTCGCGCGGGCGCTGCGGGACGCCGGGTTCGAGGTGATCTACCTCGGGATCCGCCAGCGGCCGGAGACGATCGCCGCCGTCGCCGTGCAGGAGGACGCGCGGGTCGTCGGCCTCAGCATCCTCAGCGGGGCGCACGTCGCGCTCACCGAGAAGACCGCGAAGGCGCTGCGGGACGCTGGCGCCCACGACGTGCTGCTCGTGGTCGGCGGCACGATCCCGAAGCGCGACGTCCGTCGCCTCGAAGCGGCCGGTGCCGCGGCGGTGTACCCCACCGGGACGCCGCTCGAGGAGCTCGTCGACAGCCTGCGGCGCCTGACCACCGAGGTCGCGCCGGCGCCGTAGCGCCGGCGGTGGTGCTCAGCTGCGCGGCAGCGGGGGTGCGGCCACGCCGTCGAGGTCGGGATCGAGTGCGAGCCCGAGGCTGTTGAACGCCATCGCCAGGCACGTGTAGGTGCCGACGACGAAGAGCACCTCGAGGAGCTGGCGGTCGTCGAGGTGCTGCGCAAGGCGGGCCCACGTGTCGTCGTCGACGCAGTACCGCTCAAGCAGCTGGTCGGTCGCGGCGAGGAGGTCGGCCTCCAGGGCCGACCACGCGCCGGCGGCCGCGCCCTGGCCGATGGCCGTGACCTCGTCGGCGGTGATCCCGCAGCCCGGGGCCATCCGGACGTGCTGCACCCACTCGTAGGTGGCCCGCGTGCGCCAGGCGACGCGCAGGACCATCAGCTCGCGCAGCCGGGGCTCGAGCGAAGGCATGCGCAGGAGCACGTTGTTGTACCTGAGGAACGGACCCGCCAGCGCCGGGTGGCGCATCATCGTCGTGAGCACGTTCGGCATGCGGGGCGCGTCGGGCGCCTTCGAGAGCAGTCGTTCGGCGCCGTCGGCGCCGAACGCGGCGCGGAGCGCCGCGACCGCGTCGTCTCCCCACTCGTCGGTCGGCAACGGCGCGACCCTCGGCGCCTCGGCGCTCACATGTACCTGCCGCCGTTGACGTTGATCTGTTGGCCGGTCACGTAGCCCGCCTCCTCGGAGCAGAGGAACGCGCACGCGGCCGCGACGTCGTCGGGGGTGCCGGCCCGGCGCACAGGGATCATCTTCTCGAGAACCTCGGTGCTCGGGAGGTTCCCGCTGGCCTGGGCCCGACGTGTCATCGGCGTCTCGACCGACCCGGGCGGGATGGTGTTCACCGTGATGCCGTGGGAGCCGAACTCGGCTGCGAGGGCCTTGGTCAGGCCGATCACCCCGCCCTTCGACGCGACGTAGTGGGCCATGCGTCGAGCACCCGACTGGGCACTCGACGACGAGATCGTCACGATGCGGCCCCACCCGGCGTCCAGCATGTCGGGAACGGCGGCCTGGATGCAGTGGAAGACGCCGGTCAGGTTCACGGCCAGCATGCGGTCCCACTGCGCGACCGTGATGTCGGTGAAGCTCGTGAACTCGTCGACGCCGGCGCTCGTCACCAGGATCTCGACGGGGCCGAGCTCCCGGCGCGCGCGGGCCAGCGCGTCGTCGACCGCCCCGCGGTCGGCGACGTCGACCGCGAGCCCAAGCGCCTCCGAACCGGTCCCGCGGAGCTCCTCCGCCGCTCGGTCGGCGGCGGGGCCGTCGAGGTCCAGCAGGGCGACCCGGTGCCCGACCGCGGCGAGCCGCTGCGCGATGGCGAGCCCCATGCCCGACGCAGCGCCCGTGACCACGGCGACGCGACCCTTCACTCCCGTCCCTCCCTCGGCCGGCGCCCCGAGAGTATGGACGGGCAGGCACGGGTGTGCAAGGCTGACTCTCGAAAAACGAGAATGGGGTTGCCGCCGGAGCGCGGTCCGGGGAGAGGGGAGCACGGTGCGGATCGGCCTCATGATCGGCCCGGAGCGGGGGCGCTACCGCGAGAAGGCGGCGAAGCTCGTCGCCGACGCCGAGGCGGCCGAGGCGGCCGGCTTCACGTCGATCTGGGTGCCGCAGATCCCGGACGAGTTCGACGCCCTCACGGCGGTCGCCCTGATGGGCCAGGCGACGTCGCGGGTCGAGCTCGGGACGGCGGTGATGCCGATCCAGAGCCGGCACCCGGTCGCGATGGCGCAGCAAGCGCTAGCGGTGCAGTCGGTGTGCGAGGGGCGGTTCACCCTGGGCCTCGGACCGTCGCACCACTGGATCGTCGACGACATGCTCGGGCTGCCGTACGAGCGCCCGGCCGCTCTGGTGCGTGACTACCTCGAGGTGCTCAACGCCGCGTTCGACGGCCCCGGCCCGGTCGACGTGCAGAATGACACCTATCGGATCCACAACCCTCTCGACGTCACCGACATCGCGCCGACGCCGATCCTCGTCGCCGCGCTCGCGCCGGTGATGCTGCGCGTCGCGGGCGAGCACGCGTCCGGCACCATCCTGTGGATGGCCGACGAGCGCGCCATCGGGGACCACGTCGTCCCACGCATCACCAAGGCCGCGGAGGAGGCCGGCCGCCCGCGGCCGCGGATCGTCGCCGGGATCCCGGTGGCCGTCTGCCCGAACGACGAGGTGGACGACGCACGCGCGCGGGCGAACCGGGTGCTCGGGCACGCCGAGTACTCGCCGAACTACGAGCGGCTGCTCGAGCGCGGCGACGCCACCGATGTCGGCGACCTGCTCGCCGCAGGGGACGAGCCCGCCGTGCTGAGTCGGCTCCGGAGCTTCCGTGACGCCGGCGCGACCGACCTGTCCTTCCGCATCCTCCCGCTGGGGCCCGACCGCGACGCTCGCATCGCGTCGCGCCAGCGCACCGAGGCGTTCCTCACCACCGTCGCCGCGGAGCTCTGACCCGGGCCGCCTTGTTGCTCCAGCACGTCCCCCGGGCCGAGCCCATCGGCGTCCGCCGCCGCAGCGACGCCGCGTCGTGAGCGAGACCCGGCGCGGCCCGCTCGCCGGCATCCGCGTGCTCGAGGTCGGGCACATCCTCGCCGGCCCCTTCGGGGGCATGCTCCTCGCCGACCTCGGCGCCGACGTGGTCAAGATCGAGCCCCCCGGTGGCGACCTGTCCCGACAGGTCGGGGCGCGCTCGGTCGATGACCACAACGTGTACTTCGCGAGCCTGAACCGCAACAAGCGCAGCGTGCATATCGACCTCACGACCGCGAAGGGACAGGCGGAGCTCGGAGCGCTGGCTGCCACGGCGCAGGCCCTGCTCGTGAACCTGCGTCCGTCGGCGATCCGGAAGCTCGGGCTCGACTACGACTCGCTGTCCCGCTTCAACCCCACGATCGTGTGCGTCGCCCTCACCGGCTACGGGCTTGACGGCCCGGCGGCCGAATGGCCGGCCTTCGACTACGTGATCCAGGCCATGAGCGGCGTGGCGGCCATGACCGGCGAGCCCGACGGGCCGCCCGCCCTGGCCGGCTACTCGGCGGTGGACAACTCGTCCGGGATCATGGCCGCGCTGGGGCTCGTCTCGAAGCTCCTCGAGGGCAAGGGCGGTCAGGTCGACATCTCGCTCTTCGACGTGATGCTCTCGCAGCTCAACTACAAGGCCGCGGCCTACCTGAACGGGGGCGATCGGCCGGCGCGCCAGGCCTTCGGCGGACACTCCTTCTACGTCCCGGCCCAGCTGTTCGCGACCGCCTCCGGCTACGTCGCGCTGTTCGTCACCCACGACGAGTTCTGGCGTCGGCTGTGTCGGGAGATCGGCCGGCCCGAGTGGGCCGACGACGAGCGGTTCGCCACCATGCAGCAGCGCTTCGAGCACCGGGCGACGTTGCTCGAGGAGCTGGGCGCGGTGCTGCGAGGCTCGTCCGCGGCCGACTGGGTCGAGCGCCTCCGCCCCCTGGGCATCGCCGTCGGCGAGGTGGTCGACCTCGGGGAGGCCCTCGACGGCGACCTGGCGCAGTCGCGTGGCCTCGTCGTGTCGGTCGACACCCCCGACGGGCCGCTGCGGATGGTCGCGAACCCGATCCGTGGGACGGATGCGCCGTCCGCCTACCGTCCCCCGCCCCGCCTGCACGAGCACACCCGCGAGGTGCTCGAGCACCTCGACCGCTCACCGGATCAGGCGTCGTAGTCGACGACCACCTCCGCGCTGGTCGGCAGCGCCTGGCACGTGAGCACCCAGCCCTCGCTCACCTCGTCGGGCGAGAGCGCGTTGTTGACCCGCATCGTCGCCGAGCCCGGCTCGAGACGGGCCATGCACGTGGCGCAGTTCCCCTGCTCGCAGGAGAACGGCGGGCTCAAGCCCGCCCGCCGGGCCGTGTCGAGGATGGTGTCGCCCGCCGCGTAGTCGACGGTCGTGTCGCGCTGCTCGAGCCGGATCACCACGGACCGGGTGCCGGACGCCTCCGGCTCGGTGGGCGGCGGCTCCGGGAGCACGAAGCGCTCGATGAACAACTGGGCCGCCGACACGCCGAGCGTCGCGAGCCCGACCTCGACGGTGTCCATGTACGGCCCCGGGCCGCAGAGGTAGAAGTCGGCGTCGGCGGCGTTGCCAACGAGGGCCGCGCAGTCGGCGGCGTCGAGGAAGCCCCGCTCCGAATCGAGGTGATGGTGGACCGTCAGGCGCCCGTCGGCGCTCGAGCGGAGCTGCTCGAGCTCGTCGGCGAAGATCACCGCGTCGGCGCTGCGGTTGGCGTAGACCAGGCTGATCCGGCGCCCGGTGACGGCGAGGGCGCTCTTGATGATCGAGATCACCGGCGTGATGCCGCTCCCGCCGGCGAAGGCGACGATGGGCGCCGCTCGCTCGTGGAGCACGAAGAGCCCGGTCGGGCGAAGCACCTCGATATGGTCGCCCGCCGTGAGCCGGTCGTTCATCCAGTTCGACATCCGCCCGCCGGGCACCCGCTTCACGGTGGTGGTGAACGGGTCGGGGGTGTCGGGCGAGCTCGACATCGAGTAGCAGCGGACGACGGGCTCACCGTCGATCGTGACCCGGAAGGTGCAGAACTGCCCGGCGGCGTAGGCGAAGGTCGCCTCCAGCTCGCTCGGGATCTCGAGCACGAAGGAACGGGTGTCGGCGGTCTCGTCGACGACGTCGGCGACGATGAGGGAGTGGTACTCGTGGTCGTGCAGCTCCATCAGCGAGGTCCCGTCGCCGTCCCGGCCTGATGATAAGCCCGTATCCATTCTGAGCAAGTTGACTCTCGAAATCTGCTAATCTCATTCTCCTCGACCGCCCGGGGGGCACGTGCGCAGCGACGTCACCTGGCCGACCATTCCGGCGATGGCCCGCGACCGGGCGCGCCGGTCCGGCGACGCGGAAGCCGTGGTGGACGGCGACCGACGGATCGACTTCCGCCGGTTGGGGGCGATGGTCGACGACGCCGCCCGCGCCCTCGTCGCCTCGGGGATCCAGCGTGGCGACCGGGTGGCGGTGTGGGCGCCGAACTCCCTCGAGTGGATCGTCGCCGCGCTCGGCGTGACGACGGCGGGGGCCGTCCTGGTGCCGGTCAACACCCGCTTTCGCGGCACGGAGGCCGGCTACGTCCTCGCCCGCAGCGGCGCCTGCGCCCTGTTCACGGTGCGAGGCTTCCTCGACACCGACTACCCGGCTCTGCTCGCGGACGCGGGGGTCGAGCTGCCCGCGCTCGAGCACACGATCCTGCTCTCCGGGGACGCCGACGACGCCGTGGTCGGCTGGGACGACTTCCTCGGCCGAGGCGGCGGCGTGCCCGACGCCGACCTCGACGAACGGGTGGCGTCGATCGGGCCCGACGACCCCAGCGACGTGGTGTTCACCTCGGGGACCACCGGCAACCCGAAGGGCGTCGTCATGGCGCACGGCCAGACCCTGCGGTGCTACCTCGACTGGTGCGACTGGGTCGACGTTCGACCCGGCGACCGCTACCTGATCGCGAACCCGTTCTTCCACATCTTCGGCTACAAGGCGGGCATCCTGGCCTCGCTGATGCGCGGCGCCACGATCGTGCCGCTCGCCGTGTTCGATCCCGACGTCGTCCTCGAGCTTGTCGAGCGCGAGCGCATCACCGTGCTCCCGGGCCCGCCGACCCTCTACTTCTCGCTGCTCGAGCACCCCGATCGCGGCCGGCGCGACATCTCGAGCCTGCGGGCCATGACGACCGGCGCGGCCGACATCCCGGTCGAGCTCATCCGCCGGATCGCCGAGGAGCTGCCGTTCGAGCGCGTCCTGACGGGGTACGGGCTGACGGAGGCGGGCACGGTGACGGGCAGCGGGCGCGACGACGACGTCGAGCGCGTCGCGACGACGGTCGGCGTCGCGCTGCCGGGGTTCGAGGTCCGCACCGTCGACGAGCAGGGTGTTGACACGCCGCTCGGGGAGCCCGGGGAGGTGGTGGTGCGGGGCGCGACGGTGATGCGCGGCTACCTCGACGACCCGGACGCGACCGCCGCCGCCATCGACGCCGACGGCTGGCTCCACACGGGTGATCTCGGCACCCTCGACCAGGACGGCTACCTGCGGATCGTGGGGCGGATCAAGGACATGTTCATCGTCGGCGGGTTCAACGCCTACCCGGCGGAGATCGAGAACCTCCTCCTCCGTCACGCGCTCGTCGCGCAGGTCGCCGTGATCGGCGTGCCGGACGAGCGACTGGGCGAGGTCGGCAAGGCGTTCGTCGTCCTCACGCGGGGGGCGGCCATCGAGCCGGCCGCGCTCATGCAGTGGGCGCGGGGTGAGATGGCGAACTACAAGGTGCCGCGCAGCGTGGAGTTCCTCGACGCCCTCCCCATGAACGCGACCGGCAAGGTCGTCAAGGACGAGCTCCGGGTGCGTGCCCGGCGCGCGCCGGATGGGTGAGCGCATGCTGTTCGGCCTGCGCTTCGACTTCCGCAACCCCGAGATCGCCGGCACGAGCACGGCCGACCGCTACTCGGCGGCCCTCGAGATGGCGGAGTGGGCTGACGGCCTGGGCTGCGTGAGCATCGCCGTCTCCGAGCACCACGGGTCCGCCGACGGCTATCTCCCGAGCCCGATCGCGATGCTGGCGGCGATGGCGGCGCGCACCACGAACGTCCGCTTCGTCATCGCCGCGCTCATCGCGCCCTTCCACGACCCGCTCCGCCTCGCCGAGGACATGGTCGTGCTCGACAACCTCAGCAAGGGCCGCGTCGACCTGATCGTCGCCGGTGGCTACGTGCCCGAGGAGTTCGAGATGTTCGACGTGCAGATGCGCGAGCGCGGCCACCGGGTGACGGAGGCGGTCGCGACCTTGAAGGCGGCGTTCAGCAGTGCGCCCTTCGAGTATCGAGGACGAACCGTGCGCATCACCCCGGCGCCGTTCCGGCCCGGTGGGCCGAGCATCTCGCTCGGCGGCACTAGTGAAGCGGCGGCGCGGCGCGCCGCCCGCATCGCCGACGGCTTCCTGCCCTCCGTCCCCGAGGTCTGGGAGTACTACCGGGACGAGGCACAGAAGCTCGGCCGTCCCGACCCCGGCCCCAGCCCTGTCGGCCCGAACCGGGTCGTCGCGCTCGCCGAGGACCCCGAGCGGGGATGGGAGCAGATGGCCCCCTTCTTCCTCCACGAGACGAACTCGTATGGCGCCTGGCAAGCGCAGGCCGACATCATCCCCACGTACCGCACCATCGCCGACGCCGACGAGCTGCGCGCGACCGGGCAGTACCGCGTCGTGACGCCAGCGCAGCTCGTCGAGGAGCTGCGAGCGGCGCCCGTCCCGTTCGCCATGCTGCACCCGTTGTGTGGCGGCATGCCGCCCGATCTCGCCTGGTCGAGCCTCCGGCTGTTCGAGACCCAGGTGCTGCCGGCGCTGCCGTAGCTCAGCGGCCCCGCCACACCGGCGGCCGCTTCTCGACGAAGGCGAGCGCGCCTTCCTTGGCGTCCTCGCTCCTGAAGACGATCTGTTGCCACTCGTCGCGGCGGGCACGCACTCGCGTCGCGTCCGAGACGCCGAGCCGCACGAGCTCCCGCGCCGCCGCGAGCCCGAGCGGGCCGTTTGCGGCGATTCGTTCGGCGACGGCGAGCGCGGCGTCGAGCACGGACTCAGGGGGCGCGAGCACGTTGACCAGCCCGAGCTCGTGCGCCCTCGCGGCGCTGATCGGATCTCCGGTCAGCGCCATCTCCAGCGCAACACCGAGCGGGATCCGGCTCCCCAGGAACGCACCGTTCCCCGCGGGGAACAGCCCTCGCTTCACCTCCGGCAGGCCGAACTCCGCGGCGGTCGAGGCGACGATCACGTCGCACGCGAGCAGCAGCTCGAGGCCGCCGGCCAGCGCGCTGCCGTTGGCCGCACCGACGAGCGGCACGGACACCTCACCGTCGATGAGCCGGAAGTAGGTGCGGGTCGCGTCGTCGTCGCCGACGCCGATCTGCTCACCGGCTGCGAAGGCCCGCAGGTCCATGCCGGCGCAGAAGGAGCGGTCGCCGGTGCCGGTGAGGACGAGGGCCCGCACCTCGGGGTCGGACTCGGCCTCGTGGACTGCGGCGCCGATCCCCGAGAGGAGCCCGGGCGTCAGCGCGTTCCTGGCCTCCGGCCGGGCCAGGCGCAGGAGGAGGAGCGGCCCCCGGCGCTCCCGGACCAGGTCCTGGGTGTCGCTCACGACCGGTAACCGGTCGCCTCCGCGGCCTCGGCCGCGCCGCGCATCAGGTCGAGCACGATCGGGCCGAAGGCCAGGAGCTTCTCGTCGTCGCCGGCGCGCTGGAAGCCCTGCTCGAGGACGATCGCGAGCTTCCACTTCGCGAGGATGATGTAGTAGTCGATGTCGTCGACCTGGCGGCCCGAGACCTCCGAGTAGCGCGCCAGGACCTGGTCGCGCGACGGCATGCCGCGCATGTCGACGTAGCTCCCCCGGGCCGCGTCGGGATCACTCGTGTCGACCGGCCAGCTCTGCACCACCCAGGCGAGGTCGAGTTTGGGATCGCCGACCGTCCCCATCTCCCAGTCGACGATCGCGGCCAGCCGGGCCGGCGCGCCGTGGTCGAACATGACGTTGGCGAACTGGTAGTCGCCGTGCA
>DASZJD010000034.1 GCA_035948415.1 Acidimicrobiia bacterium
CACCAGCTCAGCGGGTTGGGCATCGGCTGGGTCTCGTGGTGGTAGTAGAGGCAGGTCAGGTCGCGCCAGCACGGGTCGCCGCGCAGCTTGATGAGGCCGGCGCCGAACTCGAGCCGGAAGACCAGCCACCGCATCAAGAACACGAGCAGGATCGGCGGCGCCGTCCGCGCGTTGCCGAGGAAGACCGCCAGCGCGCCCACCTCGCACAGCAGCGATTCCCAGCCGAAGGAGTAGAAGGTCTGGCCCACGTTCACGATCGACAGGTAGAGGGCCCAGAGCGTCAGCCAGACGAGCATCGGCACCCAGAGCGGCCCGGCCTGGGGCAGGCCGAGGACCACGGCGACGCCGAGCAGCACCCCGCCCCAGGCCGCCGCGAGGAGGAGGCGGTCGGAGTAGGCGAACTGGAACAGGCTCGGCGCGTCGCCGAACCGCACCCGGCGCAGGAACCGCGGCACCGGCAGGAGCCCCCGCTCACCGAGCAGCGGCCGGAACTGGTTGCAGGCGGTGAGGAACGCCACCACGTAGATGACTCCGAGGGCGCGCTCGAACACGAACCGCGTCAGCCAGTACTGCGGCGCGTCGAACCAGCTCATCCCTACCCCGGGAGGTTCGTCCCTCGCTCGCGGCGGCTCGCCGCCCCCGGGGGCTGGAACCGCGGCGCCCGCCGGCCGAAGACGCGGCGCAGCGCCACCCGGGCCGCCTCGTGCCCGCAGACGCCGTGCACCCCCGGGCCCGGCGGCGTCGCCGCGGAGCAGAGGAACACCGCCGGGTCCGGCGTCGCGTACGGGACCGCCGCCACCAGGGGCCGGAATAGCGCCTGGGCGCCCGAGACGGCGCCGTCGGCGATGTCCCCGCCCACGAGGTTGGCGTTCTGCCGCTCGAGCTGGCCGGGCGGCGACACCGCCCGGGCCAGCACCACGTCGCGGAAGCCGGGGGCGAACCGCTCGATCTGGCCCTCGATGGCGTCGGTGAGGTCGCCGGGCCAGCCGTTCGGCACGTGGGCGTAGGCCCAGAAGGTGTGGCGGCCCGCTGGGGCGCGGGACGGGTCGACGAGGCTGGGCTGCGCCGAGACCACGAGCGGCCGGTCCGGCGCCTGGCCGCGGCTGATCGCGGCGAGCGCGGCGGCGACCTCGGGCAGGGTGCCGCCGAGGTGCACGGTGCCGGCCCGCCGGGTGGCCTCGTCGCGCCACGGGACCGGTCCGCTCAGCGCGTAGTCGAGCTTGAAGACGCCGGGCCCGCGCCGGTAGCGGCCGAGCCGCCGCAGCCACCGGCGGGGCAGCCGCCGCCCGGCCAGGCCGGGGAGGGCCCAGGGGGACACGTCGAGGAGGTACGCCCGGGCCGTCGGCAGCTCGTCGAGGCTCCGCACCCGGTGGCCGGTCACGATCGACCCGCCGAGCTCGGCCAGGTAGCCGGCGAGGGCGTCGGCGATCGCCTGCGCGCCGCCGCGGGGGCTGGGCCAGCCCACGTCGTGGGCCGCGAGGGCCAGCATCAGCGCCGGGCCGGTGCTGACCGGCGCGGTGAGCGGGCTGCCCGTGTGCGCGGCCATGCCCGCGAGCAGGGCGGGCCCGGCGTCGCCGCGCAGGCGGCGGGCGCTGACCGTCAGGGGGAGGAGCGCCCGGGCCCCGAAGCGGGCCAGGAGCGCGGGGTGGCGCGGCGGGACGGAGGCGAACGGGCGGAGCACGTCGGGGGCCAGGGCCGCCCACCGGCCGACGAACGGGGTGAGGAGCGCGCGGTAGCCGCGACCGCCGGGTCCGAGGCCGGCCGCGGTGTCGGCGAGCGAGCGCTCGAGCCGGGCGGCGGGCCCGTCGTCGAGCGGGTGGGCCAGGGCCAGCGGCGGCTCGAGCCAGCTGAGGCCGTGGTCGGCGAGCGGGAGCGTGGCGAAGACGGGCGACCCGGCCGCGAGCGGGTGCACGGCCGAGCACCGGTCGTGGTGGAAGCCCGGCAACGTCAGCTCGGCGGTGCGGGCCCCGCCGCCCACGCCGTCGTTGGCCTCGAAGACCCGAACGCCCACGCCGGCCGCCGCCAGCGTGACCGCGGCGGTGAGCCCGTTGGGCCCCGCGCCGACGACGACCGCGTCGAGAGACTCCGAGGCCACCCCGCGAGGCTCGCGCGTCGCGGCGCGCCAGGCCGAGTCGTCGCGCGTCGCCGAGCCGGCGAGCGCGGGTCAGCGCGCCGTGGCCTCCCAGTAGCCGGGCTCCGGGAGCACGCTCGGCGGCTCGATGTTCAACGATCCGAGGAGGTGGCGCACCAGCGTCTCGCAGACCTCACGCAGGTTCCGGACCTGCTCGGGGGACAGCTGGTCGAAGAGGTGGGCCCGGACGCTCTCGACGTGCTGGGGCGCGGCCGCCTCCAGGGCGTGGAAACCGGCGTCGGTGAGGACCGCGACCGAGCCGCGGCGGTCTTCGGCGCACTGCTCGCGGCGGATCCAGCCGTTCTGCTCGAGGCGCGTGATCGCGTGCGACATCCGGCTCCGGGAGAAGGTCAGGGCCTCGGCGAGGTCGCCCATCCGCATGGCGTGGTTCGGGTGCTCCGAGAGCACGACGAGGGCCTGGTAGTAGGCGAGGGGGAGGTTGGAGTCGCGCTGGAGGTCCCGCTCGACCTGCTCGAAGAGGAGCCCCTGGGCGTACACGAACGCGATCCAGGTCCGTCGCTCCTCGTCGTTCAGCCACCGTGGTGCCGCCACGCTCGTCAGTCTAGCGGATGGTTTACATTTCAACCATCGTGCGGGCGGGGCGACGACGGAGGGGTCAGGAGAAGCGGGCCGAGTACCCGGCCATGAAGGCCTCGACCTCGGGCGTGCGGCTCGCCAGGGCCTGGTTGCGGTTCTCGAGCGCGATCGCGGCGGCGAGGCTCGGCGTGTCGACGTTGTGCCAGAACGCCTCCTTCGTGAGCACCAAGGAAGAAGGGGCGTAGCCCGCGATCTGCCGGGCGACGGCGGCGGCCTCGCTCGCCAGGGCGTCGTCGGGGACGACGCGGCTCACGAGGCCGATGCGCTCGGCTTCGACGGCCCCGAGCTCGCGGCCGGTCACGATGAGGTCGAAGGCCCGTCCGGCGCCCACGATCCGAGGCAGGGTGTGGCTGATGCCGATGTCGGTGCCCGTGAGCCCGGTCCGGATGAACGCCGAGCAGAACCGCGCCGACTCGGCCGCGACCCGAAGGTCGGCGGCGCACGCGAGCGCCAGGCCCCCACCGAAGGCGGGACCGTTCACGGCCGCCAGGATCACCTGCGGCGTCGCTCGCACGCGGAGGGTGAGGCTGGCGATGAACTCCTGGCCGCCGGTGCCCACGAGCGCGTGGGGATGGCCGCCGGGCGCCGGTGGCCGACCCCAGTCCTTCAGGTCGAGGCCCGAGCAGAACCCCCGCCCGGCGCCGGTGAGGATGGCGACGCGGCACTCGGGATCCTGACCGATCTGGTCCAGGGCGTCGTGCAACGAGGCGACGAGCTCGTAGTTCATCGCGTTCAGCCGCTCGGGCCGATTGAGGGTCACGAGCGTGACGTGCGGCTCGGGGTGTTCGAGCACGACGGTCGCCATCTGGTTCTCCGATCTTCGGCAGCGGCGGGCGGGGCCCGGCGGCGTCGGCCCCTAGCTGAGGACCTTCGTGTAGAGGCCGCACTCGTGGCGGGCGTCGACGAACCCGAGCGCCGGGTAGAAGGCGTGCGCGGCGGCGCGCTCCGGCCGGTGGGCGCTCACCACCTCCAGCTCGGTGCAGGCGGCGGCGCGGGCTCGTCGTTCGACCTCGGCCACCAGCCGCTGCCCGACGCCCGTCTGCCGGGCCGCCGCCTCCACCGCGATCGCGGTCAGCCGGCACCGGGGCGCGCCGTCCTCGAAGAAGAACACGATCTGATACGACGCGAACCCGGACACCGAGTCGCCATCGGCGGCGACCAGGACCCCGCCGCGGTCGCCCGCGGCGCTCGCCAGCTGCTCCGCGAGCCGGCTGGGCGTGGACGGGTAGCCGAGCTGGCCCAGCAGCACGAGGAGCGGCTCCGCGTCGGCCATCGACGCGGGACGGATCGCCGGCGCCACGCAGCGACGATACCGGGGCGCGGCGGACGCCCACCGTGGCGCGCCCACCAGCGCGGGCCCGGACCCTCGGTCGGCCGCGCCGGCGCCGTCCGGGTGGCGCTGTGCCAGAGTCTCCCCGTCCCTGGCGGTCCCGGCGTCGGGCAGGCTGGCTCGCATGCAAGCGCACCTCATCGACGGCACCTACGAGCTGTTCCGGCACTACTTCGCGGTCCCGGAGCACTTCGCCGACGACGGGATGGACGTCGGCGCGACGCGCGGCGTCGTCGGCTCGGTCGTGCAGCTGCTCGAGGAAGGCGCGACCCACGTCGCCGTGGCGACCGACCACGTGATCGAGTCGTTCCGGAACGACCTGTGGCCGGGCTACAAGACCGGCGCCGGCGTCGAGCCCGCGCTGCTCCAGCAGTTCCCGGTCGTCGAGGACGCGCTGCGGGCGCTGGGCGTCACCGTCTGGGCCGAGGTGGAGCTCGAGGCGGACGACGCCCTCGCCTCCGGGGCGGCGGCGGTCCGCGCCGACCCGGCGGCGGACCGGGCGGTCATCTGCACGCCGGACAAGGACCTGGCGCAGTGCGTCGACGACCCGCAGGTGGTCCAGCTCGACCGCCGGACCGGTCGGGTCCTCGACGAGGCCGCGGTGCGGGCGAAGTTCGGCGTGTCGCCGGCGTCGATCCCGGACTGGCTCGCGCTCGTCGGTGACAGCGCCGACGGCTTCCCGGGCCTCCCGGGCTGGGGCGCGAAGTCCGCCAGCGCCGTCCTCGCCCGGTACGGCCACCTCGACGCCATCCCGGACCAGGCGCTGAACTGGGACGTGGACGTGCGCGGCGCGGCCCGGCTCGCGGCCACCCTCGCCGAGCAGCGGTCCCGGGCCGAGCTGTTCCGGGTGCTGGCGACGCTGCGGACCGACGCCGACGTCGGCGTGCCGGCGGCGTGGCGGTGGGCCGGACCGACGCGGGAGCTCGGAGGGTGGGCGGACCGCCTCGGGTCGCCCACCCTGGTCGCGCGCGCCGACCGGCTGGCCGAATCCCGAGCCTGAGAGGAGCAGCATGGGACTGGAAGGACGGGTCGCCCTCGTGACCGGCGGCGGCCGGGGGATCGGCGCCGCCATCGGGCTCGGGCTCGCCGCGGACGGCGCCGACGTGGCGGTCAACTACCGGCGCGACGCCGCGGCCGCGGCGGAGACCGTGGGCGCGATCGAGGACCTCGGGCGGAAGGCGGTCGCGTACCAGGCGTCGGTCGACGACGCCGCCGCCGACGCGGCCATGGTCGAGGCCGCGCTGGCGGACTTCGGCCACGTCGACATCCTCGTGCACAGCGCCGGCATCGCCAGCCGGGGCCACACGACGCTCGAGACCGACCCCGCCGAGCTCGAGCGGGTGTGGCGGATCCATGCTTTCGGCGCCTTCCTGCTCGCGAAGCTGGTGCTGCCGAGCATGCGGGCCCAGCCCCGAGGCGACGTGATCCTGATCTCCAGCGTGGCGACGAGCTTCATGGCCGCGAACTCGCTGCCGTACAACGTGGCGAAGGCGTCGCTCGAGGCCCTCGCCCGGACCCTGGCCAAGGAGGAGCGCCGGAACGGGATCCACGTCAACGTGGTGGCCCCCGGACTGGTCGTGTCCGAGATGGGCCGCCGGCTGGTCCGGGCGACCCAGGGCGTCGAGGACATCCACGCCCTCGACGCCGGCTCGCCCTACGGCCACGTGTGCACGCCCGACGAGGTGGCCGACGTGGTGCGGTTCCTCGTGTCCGACGCCGCCGGCTACCTGACCGACCAGCGGCTGACCGTGGACGGGGGCACCTTCTAGGCCGTCCGGGGTCCCCCGTCCGGCGTCTGGGCTGGTCAGGGGCCATCCGCGGCGTCGTCACACCCCCGTGTGACGCTGCAGCGATGGAGCTCGTCGTCATCGCCGTCGCGATCCTCGGGCCCCTCGTCGTCGCGGGCGTCGCCGGGCTGGTGCTGCGCCGCCACCAGCTGAGCTCGGCCCGGCTGGTCGCGGACCACGAGCGGGCCATGGCCGGGCAGCGCGACGCCGTCGTCCAGGCCGCCGTCGAGCAGTTCCTGGCCCACAACCGGGCCGCGCTGCTCGCCGAGCGGGAGCTGGCCGACCGGGACCTCGAGGGCAAGAAGTCGCTCATCGACCAGCAGCTGGCGGCGATGGCCGCCAAGCTGGACGACGTCTCGCACCTGGTCCAGGACGTCGAGGCCCAGCGGGCCCGCTCCTTCGGCGAGCTCAGCGCCCAGCTGAGCCAACAGCACGACGGGCTCGCCGACCTGCTCCACACCACCCAGAGCCTTCGGGAGGCGCTCTCCAGCACGAAGGCGCGCGGCCAGTGGGGCGAGCGCATGGCCGAGGACGTCCTCCGCCTGGCCGGGTTCGTCGAGAACATCAACTACCGGAAGCAGCGCGCCGTCGAGAGCGGCTCCGGGATCCCCGACTACACCTTCTTCCTGCCCAACGACCTGCGGCTCTACATGGACGTGAAGTTCCCCCTCGACAACTACCTGCGGTACTGCGAGGCCGGGTCCGACCTGGAGCGGAAGCGGCACCGCGACGACTTCCTCCGAGACGTGCGGGCCCGGGTGCGCGAGCTGAGCGGACGGGACTACGTGGACGCCGGCGGCGGGACGGTCGACTTCGTGCTCCTGTTCATCCCCAACGAGCAGCTGTACGCCTTCATCCACGAGCAGGACGACACGATCCTGGACGAGGCCGTCCGGCAGGGCGTCGTGTTCTGCTCGCCGCTGACGCTGTTCGTGGTCCTGGCGCTGATCCGCCAGATGGTCGAGAACTTCCGGCTCGCCCGCACCTCCGACGAGATCCTCGGGCTCCTCGGCCAGTTCCTCGACCAGTGGGGGAAGTTCAAGGTCCAGATGGAGAAGGTGGGCCAGAAGATCGAGGCTGCCGGCCGCGAGTACACCGCCCTGGCCGGGACCCGGGCCAACACGCTCGAGCGCCCCCTCCGAGCCATCGAGGAGCTCCGAACCCGGGACCTCGAGCTCGTCGAGGAGCCGGACGACGGGGACCCGCCGCTGGCCCTGGAGGCCTGACCGCCCGCCTGCCGGCCGACCCGCCCGACGGCGCCGGTACCCTGCTTTTATGCAGCGGTTCCTCGCCTACGCCGCCGCGCTGGCGGTGGTCGAGCTGGTCGTGATCGTCGAGGTCGCGCAGCGGCTCGGCGTCATCGACACGATCGGGCTGCTGATCCTGGTGTCGATCGTCGGCGTGCTCGTCGTGAAGGCCCAGGGCCTGGCCGTCCTGCGGCGGCTCGTCGGCGACGTCGAGGCCGGACGCGTCCCGGGACCCACGCTGGCCGACGGCGCGCTCGTCGTCGTCGCCGGCGCGCTGCTCGTCGTGCCGGGGTTCGTCACCGACGTCCCCGGGCTGCTCCTCCTCGTGACGCCGGTGCGGCGCGTCGTCCGCCGTCGACTCCGGCGGCGCTGGTCTCGCCGCTTCGTCGTCGTGCGCGGCGACGAGCTCGAAGCCTGACCCGGGCGCTCAGAGGCGCAGGAGCTCGGGCGCGACCGGGCAGTCGACGCGCCGGTCGAGCCGACCGGGGGCTTCGAGACCGAACGGCCCCGCGATCTGGTCGGCGCGGCCGACCGCGAGTCGCTCGACGTCGGGTTCGTCGCCGAGCTGCGCGGACAGCGCGTCGAACAGGCGGGCCGGCAGCAGCCGCCCGGCCGGCACGACCAGCCACAGCGCCGCGTGACCGAGCGACGCGTGCAGGTCCTCGACGCCGTCGGGAACGACCGCCGTCCCCGGGCTGGCCGCCAGCACCTCGACGAGCAGGTGGCTGGGGGCGGCCGCGACGACCTCGACCTCGTCGAGGACCCGCACGCGGCGTTCAGCGGGGCGGAGCCGCTGGTGTCGGGGCCGCACGACGACGACGTCGAGGTCCGGGCGCTCCGTAAGCGCGGCGGCGGTGACGTCCGGCCAGCCGAGCACGGCGACTGCGTCGTCGTGTGGGAACGGCAGCAGCGACGCCAGCCGGTTGGCGGTGCGGTCGCGCTCGAGGCTGCGCGCGGCCTCACGGGCGCCGGTGGCGGGCTCGGGGGCCGCCAGGACGTGCGCGCACAGCCACCAGAGGCCCCCGTTGCTCGGGTGGTGGGCGAGGAGACGCCGGCACACCGTGACGAGCTGGGTGGGGTCGTCGGCGAAGTCAGCCAGGCACTCCGCGGCCTCGAGGACGAGACCGCGGTCGTCCCCGGCGTACCGCGCCAGGGCGCGCAGCCGCTCGAACGGCAGCATCCCTACCGGGCGCCGGGCGGTTCCTTCGGCAGGCCGAGGACCCGCTCACCGACGATGTTGCGCATCACCTCGTCGGTGCCGCCGGCGACGCGCACGCCCGGCACGCCGAGGACGAACTCCGCCCAGGCGAACGTGCCCCACTCGCGCGTGTCGGCGACGAGGCGCGGCCCGAGCAGCTCGCCGAGGGCGTCGGCGACGCGCTGCATGTTCTGGGTGAGCGCCAGCTTCGCGATCGACATCTCGGGCCCCGGCACCTGCCCGGCGCGGATCTTGGCCATGGCGCGCAGGTTCGTGTAGCGGGCGACGGTGTGCCGGATGTAGATGTCGGCGAGCCGCTGGCGGACGAGCGGGTCCTCGTCGCGACCGAAGTGGGTGGCGATCTCTCGGAGCCGCGTGAGGCCGATGGCCCCGACGCCGGCGCCCCCGCCGCCGATCGCGGCCCGTTCGTTCATGAGCGTGGTGAGGGCGACGGTCCAGCCCTCGTCGACGTCACCGAGTCGATGGGTGTCGGGCACTCGCACGTCGGCGAAGAACACCTCGTTGAACGACGCCCCGCCGGTCATCTGGCGGAGCGGCCGGACCTCGACACCGGGCGCCTTCATGTCCACGAGGAACATCGTGAGGCCCTTGTGCTTCGGCTTGTCGGTGGAGGTGCGGGTGATGATCTCGCCGATGTCGCTGTAGTGCGCGCCCGAGGTCCAGACCTTCTGGCCGCTCAGCACCCACTCGTCCCCGTCCCGGATCGCCCGGGTCTGCACGCCGGCGAGGTCGGAGCCGGCCGCGGGCTCGGAGAAGAGCTGGCAGCCGACGACGTCGCCGCGGTGGAGCGGCGCCAGGTACTGGCGCTTCACGTCGGGGATGGCGTGGGCGAGGATCGTCGGGGCGACCATGCCGAGCCCGATCCCGAACACCGTCTGGGGCGGGATCGCGTACCCCCCCGCGAGCTCGCGGTACGCGCGCTCGTAGCCGGCGGGGAGGGCCCGGCCGCCGTACTCCTCGGGTCCGGTGACCCAGCCGAACCCGGCGTCGTACTCGAGCGCCTTCCAGGCCTTCGCGTCCCGGATCTCGGCCGCCTCTTGCTCGGCGGTCTTCTCGTCGAGCAGGCCGACCCGGTCGGAGCCCTTGCCCCACTCGAACTTCTCTTCGGCCCGTGGCTCGGCGTGGCCGTCGAGGAAGGACTTGGCCTCGGCCCGGAACTGGGCTTCGGGGATCACGGTCGCTCCTGTCGTCGGCGCCGGTCGTCCCGGCCGGGTCGCCGGCGCCGATGCTAGCGGCGGCCTGTCGCGCCAGTGTCGAGCCCGGGAGGGTCCGTGGTCGAGGCCCGGACCGATTCGAACACGTCCCCAGCGGCCCGGAGCGCGTCGCCGGCGGCGCGCAGGTGCTCGGCCTGTCCCTGGATCTTCAGGTGCCCAGCGACGGCGGCCTGCTGCGCGTTCATCGTTCCCTGCTGCAGCGCTCGCGCCGTCGAGGCGTCTGTGCGCACGACGACGTGTGGAGACTCGGCGGGACCGGCGGTGACGCGCGCGCCGTCGGCGGTGAAGCAGAGCGAGTACACGACCTCGTCGGTCCCGCGGCGGACGCGCTGCTCGACCACGAGGGGCCGCTCGGCACCGATCGCCGCGAGGCTCGGCGCGTCCCGCGCCGCCTGGTCGAGCTCCTCGATCCACGCGTCCGAGAGGAACTCGGCCACCCGCGCAGCGTACCGGTGCGCGTCCGGCGCGTCGTTCGGACCGGCGGCCGCGGGCCGGCCTAGCATCTCGTGATGTCGTCGGCCGCGCCGGCCCGCCGCAGCATCCCGGTGCCTCCCAGCCTCGTGGCCGTGGGCGCGCGCGCCGAGGCCCGAATCCTCACCCTCCTCGACACCGAGGCGCTCCGGTGGGCCGACGTCGACCCCGAGCTCGCGGAGCCGATCCTGGCCCTCCGAGACCTCGTCGTGGCCGGCGGCAAGCGTCTCCGGCCCGCGTTCTGCCATTGGGCCTACGTCGGCGCCGGCGGACCCCCGACGGCACCGGCGGTGGTCGACGCCGGCGCCGCCCTCGAGCTGCTGCACACGTTCGCGCTCGTCCACGACGACGTCATGGACGGCTCCGAGCTGCGACGAGGTCAGCCCGCCATCCACCGTCGGTTCATGCGGGGCCACGACGACATGGCGTGGCGGGGTGAGGCGCGCCGGTTCGGAGAGGGTGCCGCGATCCTGGTCGGCGACTTCGCGTTCGTGTACGCGGACCTGCTCTTCGGCGACACCACGCCGGTCGCGCGGCGGATCTTCGACGAGCTGCGGCTCGAGCTGTGCGTCGGCCAGTACCTGGACCTCGTCGGCACGGCCAGCGCCAGCAACGACGCCGAGCAGGCCGCCCGCATCGAGCGCTACAAGTCCGGGAAGTACACCGTCGAGCGCCCGCTCCACCTGGGCGCGGCCCTCGCCGGCCGCCTCGACGAGCTGCAGGCGCCGCTGAGCGCCGTGGGCCTCCCGCTCGGGGAGGCGTTCCAGCTTCGCGACGACCTCCTCGGCGTGTTCGGCGACTCGCGGGTGACCGGGAAGCCCGTGGGCGACGACCTGCGCGAGGGGAAGCTCACCCCGCTGCTCGCCGCGGCCGCGGCTCGGGTCGACGGTGCCGGCGCCCGGCTGCTCGGCCGCGTCGGGTCGTCGGACCTGTCGGAGGCGGAGATCCAGGCGCTCCAGGCGCTGCTGCTCGAGTCGGGCGCCTGCGAGGAGATCGAGGCGGCCATCGAGCGGCTGGTGGAGCGGGCGCTCGGCGCCCTCGAGCGGGCCCCGATCACGTGCGAGGCCCGCGACGCGCTCCAGGAGCTCGCGGTCTACGTCGCCTGGCGCGACCGGTAGCCGCCGTGCGGGTCGCAGTCGTGGGAGCGGGCCTCGGTGGGCTCGCCGCCGCCTGCCACCTCGCCGGCCGCGGCCACGAGGTCGCCGTCCTCGAGCGCGGCGAGGTGCCGGGCGGGCTCGCCGGGGTCCTCGACGAGCGCGGCTTCCGGCTCGACACGGGGCCGGTCGTGCTCACGATGGGCGGCATCGTCGCCGACACCTTCGCCGCCGCCGGGTCGAGCGTCGACGAGCACCTGTCGCTGCGCCGCCTCGATCCCATCTACCGGGCCTGCTTCGCCGACGGCACCCAGCTTGCGCTGCGAGCCGACGGCGACGCCACCCGGTCCGAGATCGAGCGGCTCGCGGGGGCCGGCGAGGCGGCGGCGTTCGACCGGTTCTGCGCCTGGCTCCGCGCCCTCGCTGAGGCCGAGCTCGGCCCGTTCGTCGCCCGGAACTTCGACGGTCCCGCCGACCTGCTGCGCGAGGTGCGGGCGCTGCTTCGTCTGGTCCGCCTCGGCGGGCTGCGACGCCTGGCGCCGCGCGTGGCGTCGTTCTTCCAGGACGAGCGGCTGCAGCGGGTCTTCTCGTTCCAGGCCCTCTACGCGGGGTTGTCGCCCTTCGAGGCGCTGGCGATCTTCAGCGTCATCACGTACATGGACACCGTCGAGGGCGTGCTCTTCCCGGCCGGAGGGATGCACGAGCTCGCCCGCGGCCTCGCCGCCGCGGCCGAGAAGGCGGGTGCGGGGTTCCGGTACTCGAGCCCGGTGACGCGGATCGCTCGTCGCGCCGACGGACGCGTCGAGGGCGTCACGCTCGCCGGGGGCGAGCGCATCGCCGCCGACGCGGTCGTGTGCAACGCCGACGTGGCCGCCACGTACCGGTCGCTGCTCGGGATCGCGCCGCCGCGTGTCGCGGCCCGCGGGCGCTACTCGCCCTCGTGCGTGGTGTGGACCGCCGGTGTGCGCGGCCGGCTCCCGGATGGCGCCGCGCACCACAACCTCCACTTCGGGCGGTCCTGGCGTCGCGCCTTCGACGCGCTGCTGCGCGACGGCGCTCGGATGCCCGACCCGTCGATCCTCGTCACCTGCGCCAGCGCCACCGACCCCACCCTCGCCCCACCGGGCGGGGCGACGCTCTACGCGCTCGAGCCGGCCCCGAACCTCGACGGCCGGCTCGACTGGCGCGTCGCCGGCCCCCGGGCCCGGGACGAGCTCGTCGGCCGGGTGGGCGACTGGGGCTACCCGGTGACCGACATCGTGGTGGAGCGCTGCACCGATCCCGCGGGATGGGCGGCCCAGGGCCTCGAGCGGGGGACGCCGTTCGGCCTGGCCCACCGGTTCTTCCAGAGCGGGCCGTTCCGGACGCCGAACGTGGAGCGGCGGGTACCCGGGCTCGTCCTGGCCGGGATGGGTACGGTGCCCGGCGTGGGAATCCCGATGGTCCTGCTCTCCGGGCGGCTCGCGGCGGACCGCGTCGATGCCTGGGGTCGTGGGTGACCACGCTCGACGAGTCCTACGCCCGCTGCCGGCAGCTCAACAAGGCGTACGGGACCACCTACTACGCCGCCACGCTGCTGCTGCCGCGCGTCAAGCGCCACCACGTCCACGCCCTGTACGCGTTCTGCCGGTACGCCGACGACATCGTCGACGACCTCGGTCCCGCGCCGGTCGAGGCGCGCGAGCGCGCCCTCACGGAGTTCGGCGAGCGCTTCTTCGCCGACCTCGAGCGCGGCGACTCCGACGATGCGGTCCTGAAGGCCGTCGTGCACACCGTCAACGCCTTCGACATCAACCCCGACTGCTTCCGGCGGTTCCTGCGTTCCATGACCATGGACCTCAAGGTCGAGACCTACGAGACCTTCGACGACCTCCTCGACTACATGGACGGGTCGGCGGCCGTGATCGGCGAGATGATGCTCCCCATCCTCGAGCCCACCTCGGGCGCGGCCCTCCGCCCCGCTCGTGACCTCGGCATCGCCTTCCAGCTCACGAACTTCCTCCGGGACGTCGCCGAGGACCTCGACCGAGGCCGCGTGTACATCCCCCAGGAGGACCTGCGACGCTTCGAGGCCGACCCGTGGGCCCGCCACGTCACCCCAGAGTGGCGCGCGCTGATGGCGTTCGAGATCCGCCGCACCCGCGAGTACTACGCGTCGGCGGACCTCGGGATCCCGATGCTGCCGTCGTCCTCGGCGCGCTGCATCCGGGCCGCCCGGCGGCTGTACTCCGAGATCCTCGATCGCATCGACCGGGCGGGCGGCGACGTGTTCAGCAGCCGGGCCCGGGTGCCGACGGCGCGCAAGGCGCTCGTCGTCGGCTGGTCGGTGCTCAGGACCGGCGACTGACCGCCCGCGGGGTCTCGTCCCGCCGCCGCGCGTTGGCGGCCTCGCGCAGGCGCGGCGGGACGACGGGGGCGAGGAAGCCGAACGGCGCCTCGCTGAAGAGGTGGTGGACGTTGTGCGCCCGCCGCAGGCGGCCCCCGACCCGGTCGGGGACCCGGAGCCACGAGGCCCGGCGGTGGATGACGAGGTCGTGCACGACGAGGTAGGAGAGGCCGTAGCCGGTCACACCGACCCCGATCGGGACGAGCACGGCGCCGGCGCCGCCCCAGACGCCGACCGACAGCACCACGATCGTCAGTGCCGAGAACACCACCGGGAACAGGTCGTTGGCCTCGAGCACCCGGCGGGGCGGGAGGTGGTGGCTGCGGTGCCAGCCCATCCCGAAGCCGTGGAACACGAACCGGTGGGCGAGCGTCGCCACCAGCTCCATGACCGCGAGCGACGCCACGGCGAGCGCGGCGAAGGTCACGGCTGGGCTCGCTCGCGCCGGGCCGCGGCGTCCCACAGGAGCATGGCGAGGGTGAGGAGCGCGAAGGCGAACAGGTAGTCCTCGACCGGGACGTCCCACGGGACCCGCCAGCCCGTCGTGGCGCCGTGGTCGTAGACGACGATCGGGGCGGAAAGCTTCGTCAGCCAGCCGTTGACGGCGATCATGAAGCCGTAGCAGATGGCCAGAGCGGCCCAGTACGCGCCGCTGCGGAGCAGACCGGTGTGCAGCACCGCGACCTCGAACGCCACCACGGCGGCGGTCGCCGCCAGCGCCAGCGCCGTGTACTCATGCACGGCCGCGCCTCAGGATCCCGCGCACGGCCTCGAGCGTCAGCAGGCCGCAGATCGGGATGGCGACGAAGAACACGAGCTCCTCGATCGGCACGCCGCCCGGCAGCGACCACCCCACGACGTACCGCCCGTTGAAGGTCCAGTGGTGGCGGGCGATCGCGAGCGCGTCCCACGCGAAGAAGACGGCGACGGTGGGCACGAGCACGAGCAGCAGCCGACGAGGCCGGCGCCAGACGCGGGCGCCGAGCACCACTTCCAGCGGCAGCGTCACGATCAGGCACGCGGCCATCAAGGCGAGGTACTGGTACTCGTCGCTCACTGCGCGCTCATTCTTGCTCGCCGCGGAACGACGGCGCGCGCAGGGCGACGCGGAGGCCCTCCGGTAGGCTCCGCGGTCGATGCCCTCGGCGACACCCGCGATCGAGGTCGCCGAGCTCGAGAAGCGCTACGGCGCGGTGCGCGCGGTGGACGGCGTCGCGCTCACGGTCGAGCGCGGCGAGGTGTTCGGGCTTCTCGGTCCGAACGGCGCCGGGAAGACCACCACCGTCGAGACCCTCGAGGGCTACCGACGCCCCGACCGGGGTCACCTGCGGGTGCTCGGCCTCGACCCGACCCGCGACGGTCGCCGACTCCGGCCCCAGATCGGCGTGATGCTCCAGGAGGGCGGCCTCTACCCCGGGTTGCGGCCGCTCGAGGCGCTGCAGCTCTTCGCCGCCTACTACGACCACCCCGCCGACCCGGAGGCGCTGCTCGACCGGGTGGGGCTCTCCGGCGTGCGCCGCACCCTCGTCCGGCGGCTCTCGGGCGGGCAGCAGCAGCGGCTGTCGCTGGCGCTGGCGCTCGTGGGGCGCCCGTCGCTCGTGTTCCTCGACGAGCCGACCGCGGGCATGGACCCGCGCGCCCGCGCCACCACCTGGGAGCTCGTGCGCGGCCTCAGCGACGACGGCGTCACGGTGCTGCTCACCACCCACGCGATGGACGAGGCCGAGCAGCTCTGCCATCGCGTCGCCATCATGAACGCCGGTCGGCTCGTGGCCTGCGGCACGCCCGCCGAGCTCACGCTGAACGCGTCGAGCGACGAGACGAGGTTCGCGGCGCCCGCCGGGCTCGACCGCGCGTCGCTCGCCGAGGCGGTCGGGCTGGCCGTCGCCCTCGTGCTCGAGGAGCGTCCCGGCGGGTACCTGCTCCGTGCCGACGCCACGCCGCAGCTGGTGGCCGACCTCGCGATCTGGCTGCGCGACCGCGACGTGCGCCTCGGCGAGCTCCGCACCGGCCGGCGGACCCTCGAAGAGGTGTTCCTCCAGCTGACGACGGACGACGACCGGTGAACCGGTCGTCGGTGCGCGCCGTGTCGGCGCAGGCCCGCGTCGAGCTGCTCCTGACCCTGCGCCGGGGCGAGAGCCTCGTGGTGTCGCTCGCGATCCCAGTCGGGATCCTCGTGTTCTTCACGAAGGTCGACGTCGTGCAGACCTCGCTGCGCGACCCGGTCCAGTTCCTCGTCCCCGGGGTTCTGGCGCTCGCGGTCATGTCCACCGCGATGGTGAGCCTCGGGATCGCGACCGGCTACGAGCGCCGCTACGGGGTCCTGAAGCGGCTCGGGTCGACCCCGCTGTCGCGGGCGGGGCTCCTGGCGGCCAAGACGATCGGCGTCCTGGCCCTCGAGGTCGTGCAGGCGGTCGTCCTGCTGGCGGTGGGGGCCGCCCTCGGCTGGCACGCGGTCGGCAACGTCGGGGTCGCGGTCGGCCTGCTGCTGGTCGGCACGGTCGCGTTCGCCGGCCTGGGCCTCTTCTTCGCCGGCGCGCTGCGGGCGGAGACGAACCTGGCCGTCGCGAACGCGCTGTTCCTGCTCCTGCTGTTCCTGGGCGGGATGGCGTACCCCCTGGGCCGGCTGCCGGGCGCGCTCGAGACCCTCGCCCGCGGGCTGCCGGCGGCGGCGCTGTCCGACACCGTGCGTCAGGCCCTGTCGACGAGCCCGATCTCGGTCGGGGCCCTCGTCACCTTGCTGGCGTGGGCGGTCGGGGCGCCGTTCCTCGCCGCCCGGACCTTCCGATGGGAGGAGTGAGAGCTAGGCGGGCGGAAGGATCCCGTTGAGGTCCCGCTCGAGCTCGCGAGCCGACGTGATCCCGAAGAGCCGGCGGGCGAGCGTGCCGTCGCGTCGGACGAAGAACGTCTCGGGGACCGGCCGGACCCCGTACGCGGCGGCGACGGCGCCGTCGTCGTCGCGAGCGAAGATCCAGTCCGCGTGCTGCTCGCGCACGAAGGCGCGGGCGTCGTCGGGGATGTCCTGGAAGCTCACGCCGACGATCACGAGGCCCTGGGCGCGGTGCCGAGCCAGCGCGGCCCGCAGCAGCGGGAACTCCTGGCGGCACGGGTAGCACCACGACGCCCAGAAGTTCACGAGCACCGGGTGCCCGGCGAGCGCAGCCAGCGAGACGTGGCCGCCGGTCAGCGTGGTCAGCGAGAACCCCGGCGCGGCCGGGCCCGCGGTCGGGGCGCCCGCCGCCGTCGTGGCGGTGCCACCGGACGGCGACGCGTGACGCGACGGGCTGCTGCTCGTCGAGCGGGGCGACGACCCGGAGGCGACGGCCCACCCGGTCACCGCGCCGACGGCGGCGACGACGATCGCGGCGAGGAGGACGAGGCGGCCCCGTCGCGGCCGCCCGCCCTCAGCGGACGTTGACGAGGACGTCGACGGCAACGGCCGCGAAGAGCAGAGCCAGGTAGGTGTTCGACCGGCTGAAGAACGCGATGGCCCGGGCCGGGGAGGGGTCGCGCCGGAGCTGGGCCGCCTGCCCGACGAACGCCAGCCCGAGCAGCGACGCCGCGACCGGGTACACGACACCGGTCGACGCCACGAGCGGCAGGAGCAGGCTCACGACCATCACGAGCGCGGCGTAGGCGAGGATCTGGCTCGCGGCGGCCCGCGGGCCCCGGACGACCGGGAGCATCGGGATGTGCGCCGCCGCGTAGTCGTCGCGGTAGCGCAGGGCCAGGGCCCAGAAGTGCGCCGGCGTCCAGCTGAACACGACCGCGAACAGCACCAGCGCCGGCGCGGCGAGGCTGCCCGTGACCGCGGCCCACCCGACGAGCACCGGCACGGCGCCGGCGGCGCCGCCGATGACGATGTTCTGCGCGGTGCGGGGCTTCAGCCAGATCGTGTACACGAACACGTAGAAGACCGTGGCCGAGAGGGCGAGCCCGGCGGCGAGCAGGTTGGCGCCGCCCCACAGCAGCGCGAACGCCGCCGCTTCGAGCGCGAGGCCGAACACCAGGGCCCGGACCGGCTCGACGACGCCGGACGGCAGGGGACGATGCCGGGTGCGCCGCATGAGCTGGTCGCGGTCCCGCTCGATCCAGCAGTTGATGGTGTTGGCGCCACCGGCGGCGAGGGTCCCCCCGACGAGGACGACGGCCACGAGCCCGAGGTCGGGGACGCCGCCGGCGGCGAGGATCATGGCCGGCACGGTGGTGACGAGCAGCAGCTCGATGACCCGCGGCTTCGTCAACGCGACGTAGTGGGCGACCGCCCGCCGAGCCCGCTTCACCCACGCCTCGACGACGGCGACGGGTTGGTTCAGGGCGACGAAGTCAGACACGGCGCTCCAGGGCGGGGCTCGCGGCATCGTAACCGAGCCGTTGCGAGGCTCTCGAAGCCGCCGGCGGTAGCCTGCGCGGAGCATGGCCGAGAGCCCCGACACCGATGACGTCAAGCAGTCGATCCGCATGACCGCCGATCGGCTCCTCACGAAGCCGTCCGACGAGCACTCGGAGCGCAAGTCCCGGGCGGGGATCGTGATCCCCGCGACCGCGAACGTGGACCGGCGGCTCGTGTGGGCGGAGGTCGTCGCCGTCGGGCCGACGGTGCGCAACGTCGACGACGGCGACCAGGTGCTGTTCGCGCCCGACGCCGGGTACGAGGTCGAGATCCGCGGCGACGAGTACGTCATCCTGCGCGAGCGCGACGTCCACGCGGTGGCGTCGACCAAGCGCGAGGGCCAGTCCGGCCTCTACCTGTAGGCGGGCTCGGCTAGCCCCGGGCGCGGGAGGGGCGGGCCCGCAGCCGGACTTCGGCCGGGTGCCCGACCGGAGCCGGCCGCGCGCGCCGGCGCTCGTCGAGGTACGCCGCGACCCGTCGGTACAGCTTGGAGCCGAGCATCTTGCGGAGCTCGACGGAAAGGCTCTGGTAGACGGGCTCCGAGCCCGTGAACGCCTCGGGCGCCTCGGTGCACCACCAGGCGAAGTCGTCGCCACCCTCGCCCCAGCCGTCGCGGGCGAACTCGGTCAGCGTCGACACGACGGTGCCGTCCTCTTGCTCCTCGTCGACGCGCCGGAGCGGCAGCTGCCAGCACACCTCGGGCTTCACGTCGCTGTGGTGGACGCCGGTGCGGAGGGCGTGGAGGTGCAGCGCGCACCCGGGGCCCCCGGCGAACCCGGGCCGGTTCAGGAAGATGCAGGCGTCGTCGACGAGCCGGGTCCGCCACTCCGTCCGGCCGTCGTCGTCCTTGCCGGCCTTGGCGTAGATGCCCTTCTTGCGACCCGCGGACCGGAACTGCCACTCGTCGTCGGTGAGCCCCTTCGCCACGCGGGCGACGTGATCGCGGTCCTTGCGGTCGGAGAAGTGCGCGCCGTACGAGCAGCAGCCCTGCACGAGCTCGGGCGCGGGCCCGGTCAGCACGCCCTGGCACCCGCACCCGAAGATGCACTGCCACGACGACAGCAGGAACGTCACGTCGACCTGCCAGCGGCGACCCTCCTCGTCGGGGTCGTCGAAGGTCACCCACTCGCGCGTCGGGCCTGGCATCCAAGCCTCCTCGTCAAGGAAGGTCGAGCGTATCGAGCACGTCGGTAGGCTTCGCGCATCGACGACGACGCGGCGTTGCTGGCCGACCTCCGGGCCGTCCTCGGCGCGGAGCGGGTCCGGAACGAGCCCCTCGAGCTCGCCCTCTACGGGCGTGACGCCGGCGTGGCCACCGGCGAGGCCGGGGTCGTGTGCTTCCCGGCCACGCCGGAGCAGGTCGCGGCCACGGTGGCGGTCTCGGCCCGCCACGAGCGGCCCTTCGTGGCCCGCGGCAGCGGCACCGGGCTCGCCGGCGGGGCCACCCCGGTCGGCCGGCCGGTCGTGATCGTCACCACCCACCTGAACCGGATCCTCGACGTCGACGGCCCCAGCCGGGTGGCGTGGGTGGAGCCGGGGGTCCTGAACCTCGACCTCAGCCGCTCCGTCGCGCACCTCGGCCTGCACTACGCCCCGGACCCGTCCTCGCAGCAGGCGTGCACGATCGGCGGCAACGTCGCCACGAACGCCGGCGGGCCGCACTGCCTCGCCTACGGCGTCACGGCCACGCACGTCGTCGCCCTCGACGTCGTCCTCGCCGACGGGACGACCGCCCGCCTCGGCGGCCTCGAGCCCGACCAGCCCGGCTACGACCTGCGGGGCTGCTTCGTCGGCAGCGAGGGGACGATGGGGATCGCGACGCGCGTTGCCGTCCGGCTCACGCCCGACCCCCCGGTGGTCCGGACGCTCCTGCTCGACTTCGTCACCGTCGAGGCCGCCGCTGCGACCGTGAGCGGGATCATCGCCGCCGGGATCGTGCCGGCCGCGCTCGAGATGATGGACGCCGCGATCACGCGTGCCGTCGAGGACTTCGTCGGCGCCGGCTACCCGCGTGACGCCGGCGCGGTGCTGCTCGTGGAGGTCGACGGCCTCGAGTGCGGCGTCGCGTCCCAGGTCGAGGCGGTGCGCGCCGTCGGCGCCGCGAACGGCGCCCGGACCGTGCGCGTCGCCGCCGACGACCAGGAGCGGGCGTTGCTCTGGAAGGGCCGGAAGTCGGCGTTCGGGGCCATCGCCCGGATCGCGCCCGACTACTACCTCCACGACGCCGTCGTGCCGCGCACGCGCCTCGTCGACGTCCTCGAGCGCGTGTACGCCGTCGCCGCCGAGCAGCGCCTCACGATGATGAACGTGTTCCACGCCGGGGACGGCAACCTCCACCCGCTCATCGTCTTCGACGCGCGGGAGCCGGGCATCTGGCCCCGGGTCGCCGACGCCGGCGACGCCATCCTCCGGGCGTGCGTGGACGCCGGCGGCGTGCTGTCGGGGGAGCACGGGATCGGCCTCGAGAAGCGGGACGCCATGCCGATGGTCTTCGGGCCCGACGACCTCGACGCGCAGGCCCGCCTGCGGGACGCCTTCGACCCGTGGGGGCTCGCCAACCCGGACAAGGTGCTGCCCCGCGGGAGCCGCTGCGGAGAGCTCAGCCGGGTTCCGGACGGCGCGTGGATCTGACCCCGGCGCCGAGCGAGGAAGCCGTCCGCGCCGCCGTGGTCGAGGCCTCGACCGTCCTGCCGGTCGGGGCCGGCACCCACCGGGAGGTCGGCGGTCCGGTCCCCGACGGCACGCCGGTGTCGGCGCCGGCGGGGATCGTCGCCTACGACCCCGCCGAGCTGACGGTGACGACGTGGGCGGGGACCACCGTGGCCGAGCTCGACGCCGCCCTCGGCGCCCACGGCCAGGAGTGCCCGCTCGACCCGCCCGATCCGCGCTGCACGCTGGGGGGCCTGGTCGCGGTCGGGCTGTCCGGGCACCGCCGCCTCCGCTACGGGCCGCTGCGCGACCGGGTGCTCGAGGTCCGCTTCGTGACCGGCGACGGCCGGGTCGTCCGCGGCGGCGGCCCGACCGTGAAGAACGTGACCGGCTTCGACCTCCCCCGGCTGCTCGTCGGCTCGTTCGGGACGCTCGGCGTGCTGACGCGGCTGATCGTGCGCTGCCAGCCCCGGCCCCGCTGCGCCCGCTGGTACCGCAGCGGCGACGACCCGGCCCGGCTGCGCGCCCGGCTGGTGTCGCCGTCGACGGTGGCCGACGCCGGCGCCGGCGCCTGGGTGCTGCTCGAGGGCGACCCCGGCGACGTCGAGGCCCAGGCCGAGGCCGCGTCCCTCCGCCCGGCGCCGGACGCGCCGGCGTGGCCGGAGGGACCGCACCGGGGCCGCATCTCGGTGGCGCCAGCCCGGATGGACGACCTCGCCGCCGCGCTCGGTCGTGCGGACGGGATCGGCTGGCTCGGTGAGTGGGGGGTCGGCACGGTGCACGTGGCCGCCGACTCGGAGGCGGCGCTGGGCGCGGCGCGCGCGGCGGCCACGAGCGTCGGTGGCTGGCTGCTCCGCGAGGCGGGCGCGCCGGGCCTCGACGGCTTCGGGGTCGCGCCGGCCAACCTCGCGGTCATGACCCGCGTGAAGGCCGCTTTCGACCCTGCCGGCAAGCTGGCGCCGGGCCGGCTGCCGATCCCGCCCGTCGAGCGACACCGGCAGGCGTCGTGAGCGACGAGTTCGCCGACCTCGCCGACCTGGTCGAGACGCTGCGGACGGTCGAGGAGCGGCTCCGCGACGCCGGGTACGAGCGGCTGCGCGCCGCCGCGGTGGACGGCGACGAGGCGGCCGGGGCGCAGGAGCGGCGGGTGCAGCAGGCGCGGCGCGCCGTCGAGCGAGCGATCCGGGCCCTCGGCGGCGAGGCGGGCGGCGAGCTGTGAGCCGGCCGTGAGCGACGTGCAGTACGCCCGCGCCGACGGCGGCACCCACGTCGCCTACCGGGTGCTCGACGCCGACGCCGACCGCGAGGCGGGCAGCGACATCGTCATGGCTTCGGGGGGCCTGATCCCGATGGAGCTGTTCGACGACGACCCGGGGTTCGTGCGGCTGCTGGAGGGGCTGCGATCCCTCGGGCGGGTGGTGATCTTTGACCGCCGGGGCCTCGGCCTCTCCGACCCGATCGTCGACTGGGAGCGGCCGATCCTCGACCAGTGGGCCGACGACCTCGCCGCGGTGGTGGAGGCGTCCGGGGCCCGAGACCCGGTCGTCTTCGCCTGGGACGGCTACGGCGTCGCCACCCGGTTCGCCGCGGAGCACCGAGACCGACTTCGGCTCCTGGTGCTCCACCAGCCCTTGATGGTGCCCGACGACGGCTGGGACGACTGGGTGGCCCGGCGGGCCGCGCTGGTGCGCGAGAACCTGGGGGGCGGCCGGGACGCGCTGCTCGAGCAGATCGCCCCGACCCGCGTGTCGGATGCGTCGTTCCGAGAGTGGTACGCGCGGGCCGGGCGCGCCGGCGCCAGCCCCGCGACGGCGGCCCGGATCTGGGACTCGGTGTTCCGCTCTCGACCCGACGATCAGCGCGGTGAGCAGGTCGACACGCCCACATTGGTCCTGTCCCGCCGCGACAGCCCCTACGTGTCGGCGGAGGCGGTGCGCCTGGCCGCGGCCCAGATCCGCGGGGCGACCCTCGTCGAGCTCGACGGCGCCGACCACTTCCCGTTTCTCGGCGACGTCGACGCGGTGGTCGCCGAAGTCGGCGACTTCGTGGTCGGGGAGCGGCGGCTCCCGCCCCCCCGGCGCCTCCTGGCGGCGCTCATGTTCACCGACCTCGTCGGCTCCACCGAGCGTGCCGCGACCCTCGGTGACGAGCACTGGCGAGCGGTGCTCGACCGCCACGACCGCACCGTGCGGGCCGCGGTCGGCGGGTGCGGTGGCAACGTCGTGAAGACCACCGGCGACGGCGTCCTCGCGCTCCTGCCGTCCGGGGGTGCCGCCGTGCGTGCGGCCGAGCGAGTGCGAGACGAGCTCGCAGCCGACGGACTCGAGGTTCGCATCGGCATCCACATCGGCGACGTCGACCGTCGCGGGGAGGACGTCTCCGGGCTGGGCGTGCACATCGCGGCCCGAGTCATGGCGGTCGCTGGTCGCGGGCAGGTCGTCGTGACCGCGTCGGTCCCGTCCGCCGTCGCCGGCCAGGCCGGGAGGTTCGAGGCCCTCGGCCCCCACGATCTCAAGGGCGTGCCCGGCGAGTGGGAGCTGTTCCGGCTGGCCGACGCGCCTCGCCGCGACGCGCCCCAGTAGCGTCGGGCGATCTTCGGCGGCGTGCTGAGTGCGCAAGCCGAGCCTCAAGGCGCGCGGACCGCGCCGTCGGTCAGATCGTCGCTGCGAGCCGACGTCGCGGCCGACCGCGGCGAGCGCCGCTACGCCAGTTGGTCGCGGAGTGGTCGGGCGCGACGTTCGACACCGGCGAAGCCGCGTGTACCCGCGGTCTCGAGGGCGGCCTCGAGCAAGCCCACGGCACGCGCTCGGTCGTCGCCCTGAGCGCGCTCGACGAGCATCCTGGCGAGCTCGAGCTGCGTCGTGGCCCGCCAGAACGGGGCGCGGGCCCGCTCGGCCAGGGCCAGGGCCCGGGCGAAATCGGCCTCGGCGCGCTCGTGGTCGCCCAGCGCGGCCCGACCGACCCCCAACCAGAGCGCCACCGGACCGGAATGGGCGGCGCCGTGCCACACCCATTGATCGGCGAACGGCTCCAGGAGCGCGACGGCGGCCCGCACGGCGGCGAGGTTCCCGACGACCGCGGCCGCCTGGGTCACCCCTCGCACCGCTGACGCCCAGCTGGGGTCGATCCAGAGGCCGGGGAGCTCGGCCGCGAGGTTGTCGACGAGCGGGCGCGCGTCCTCCACCCAGTCGCTCACCGCCAGCACCTGGGCGAGGGAGGATCGAAACGCGGGAATGCCGGGATGCTCGGCCGCAGTCGCGGCGAGGAGGTCGCGCATCTCCGCCTGCCGGCCCGCGGCGAAGCGCAGCTCGATGACCTGGCCCCCGTAAACGACCAGCGCGTCGGATTGGTCGGCGTCGACGGCGATCTGCAGCGCCGTGTTCGCGTGCTCTTCAGCGGTCGCGAGGTCGCCTGCGAGCAGGGCGTGGCTCGCTTGGAACCACTCGGCCTCCCACCGCATGACGGGGTCACCGACGGCCTCGGCCAGCCGCTGGATGTCTGCGAGGTCCTCCCGCGCCTGGTTGATGTCGCCCCGCTGCATGGCGAGGTGGACGCTCCCGACGAACGTCCACCACTGCTGGCTCGGGTCGAGCCGAGGCCTCAGTTCGTGGAACTCGGCCTGTCGGGCCAGGCGCTCGTCGAGGTTCTGGGGGATGAAGTACAGGTGGAGGGCGTGGAGCGCGTGCCAACGCGCTTGCGGGTCGTTCGTCGTCTCGGTGAGCGCGAGCGCTTCGTCGATGAGCTGCCGCGTGTCGTACTCGGGGCTGTAGATGGTCTCGAGTGCCCACTGCGCGAGCAGGCGCGCCCGCAGATCCGGCGACGAGGTTCCCACGGCGTCGAGCGCGGCGCGCAGGACGTCGATGCGCTCGACGTCGAGGCGGCCGATGAAGGCGGTGTACCCGCGCGTGTTGGCCAACGCGGCCTCAACGAGCTGCTCGGTGGCGCCGAGGCGCTGGGCGAGGTCGGCCGCGTCCAGCAGGGTCTGACGGAACTCGGCCAGCCCGGCAAGCCGCTGCGCGCTGCCGAGCCGGACCAGGAGCTCGCAGCGGCGCAGGTCTCGGGCGTCTCGATCCAGCCGATCGACGAGGTCGAGCGCCTGGGCGTACCAGCGCGCGGCCTCCTCGGGCGCGAGCCGGCGCTGGGCCCGGTCGCCAGCGGCGATGGAGTAGCCGATGGCCTTGTCGAGGTCGGCGGGCTGGGTGGCCGCGTACCAGTGGTGGGCGAGCTCACCCACCCGCTCCTCGTGGTCCCCCGGAAGCGTCTCGAGGGCCTCGGCGACGCGGCGGTGCAGCCGCTGGCGACGAGCCGCGTTCAGCTCGTCGTAAAGCGCCCGCTGGATCAGCGCGTGCACGAAGGTGAAACAACCCGGACTGCGCGGCGCGTCGGCGATGACCGCCGCCGCCACCCCGGCGTCGAGGACGTCGAGCAGCTCGTCCTCGTCGATGTCGACGAGGGCGCCGAGCAGGGTGACGTCGAAGTCCCTTCCGATCACTGAGGCCGCCGCCAGTGCCCGGGTGGCGTCGGGCCCCAGCCGGTGGACGCGCCGCCCGATCACCTCACGCACGCTGACGGGGAGCCCTTGGGTGTTCAGGTCCAGCTGCGCCACCCAGCGCCCGTCGTCGGTCTGGGAGATCGCCCCGGTCTCGGCCAAGTGGCGCAGGATCTCGAGGACGAAGAACGGGTTTCCGTCCGTCTCTGCCGACAGCGCGTCCCGCAGGGTCAGCCCGTCCTCGGTCATCTCGTGCCCGGCTGCCGCTTCGAGCAGCGCCAGCAGCTCCAGGTCATCGAGGCCCCGCAGGCTCACGCGCTCGACCCCAGGCTCGCGGTGCAAGGCGGCCAGCACCTCCGCCAGCGGGTCGTCTGCCCCCACATCGGCGGCGCGGAAGGTACCGAGCATCAGGAGCCGGATCGACCGCGAGCCCGCCACCACGTGGCGCAGCAGCTGCAAGGTCGGCCGGTCGGCCCAGTGGAGGTCATCGAGCACCAGCAGCACCGGCGTGTCGGTGGCCACCCGGCCCAGCAGGTCCAGAACCGCCGCGAAGAGCAGGTGCCGCTCGGTGTCTCGATCCGACGACCGCGAGCTCGGCACCTCGTCCAGCCGGGTGCCGAGCCCGGGTACCAGGGCCACGAGGTCCCCGCCTCGCGCGTCCACGTGCGCCCGGAGCACGGGCTGCGGCACGTGCTCGACGAGATCGCCGAGCGCCTCGACCCAGGGCTGATAGGGGATGCCCAGCTCCTCGTCGCAGCGGCCGTACAGCACCACCGCCCCCGCGGCCTGCGCGTCGGAAGCCACCGTCGACACCAGCGTCGTCTTGCCGATCCCCGCCTCGCCGCCGACGAGCACGATCCGCCGGTCGCCTTCGGCGGCGACCTCCTTGAGGGCCGTCGCCACGCTGGCGCGCTCGACGCTCCGACCCACGAACAGCGATCCGTCCGGCGTGCGCAGCCGAGCCGGGAGCGGCACCGACCAGCCCGCGCCCGGGGCCGGCGCCCACGCCAGCCGACACGCCGACACGGGCTCGCCCAGCCCCTTCAGGGACAGCGGCCCGACGTCCTCGAAGGTGTGGTCGCCGCGGCTCCCGACCAGCGCCCGGACCATCGCGGTGGTGAGGATCTCCCCGCCCTGCGCGGCGGCGCACAGCCGCGCCGCCTCGACCACCGACGCGCCGTAGAAGTCGCCGTCGTCGGCGCGCTCGGCCTCGCCGTGGCTGATGCCGACCCGCACCGCGAGCGGCTCGCCCCGGTGCCGGTTGTGCCGATCGACGGCTTGTTGGGTCGCCCGCGCGCACGCCAGCGCCGAGCTCACGCTCGGGAACACCGCGTGCAGCCCGTCGCCGGTGCTCTTGACCTCCGACCCGTCAGTCGCCTCGAGCGCGTCGCGCAAGAGGCCGAAGTAGACCCGGCGCAGGTCCTCGGCGGCCTCCGGGCCCAGCCGCGATGCCAACGCGGTGGAATCGACGAGATCGGTGAACATCGTGGTCACCATCACCGTCGGACTCAACGCCGCCGTCCCTCACACCCGCGCGAGAACGACCGTCAGGCTACCCGCCGAGTTCCGACACGCGCCCGGCTCCGGATCGGGTGCGGCCGTTGAGGTCGTCGATGAGCTCCCGCAGGCGTGCCCACCCACGGCGATCGAACCAGAACGCGATCCGCTCGGTGTCGAGTGCGTCCTCGTCAGCGCGCTCCGCCGCGGACGGGTCGACGCGTTCGATGCGTCCGCGGCGGACGATGTCAGCGAACTTCTCGCTCAGGCGGTCGAGCGTCGCGTCGTCGGGCGCGGCCCGCAGCCGGACCACGAGCCGACCGTCGACGAAGCGCTGCGAGTGGTAGTTGGTGAAGAAGCTCGTGACCTCGTCGACGGCGGTGTCGACGTCGTCGGTGACGGTGAGCAGCCCGAGGTCGGGCGGTGAGATGTAGCCGTCTGCGAGCAGCTCGAGGCGCACGAACTCGAGCCACCCGGCCCAGTACGTGCCGCCGGGCGTGTCCAGCAGGATGACCGGCCCCGGCTGCGCCTTGCCCGTCTGCACGAGGGTCAGGAGCTCGAACGTCTCGTCCATCGTCCCGAACCCGCCCGGGAGCAGCACGAAGGCGTCAGACTCCTTCACGAAGGCGAGCTTGCGGGTGAAGAAGTACCGGAAGTGGATGAGCTTCGGGTCGTCGGCGATGAACTGCGAGGTCGCGGCCTCGAACGGCAGCCGGATGCTCACGCCGAAGGCCCGGTCGGGCCCGGCGCCCTCGATGCCGGCCTCCATGATCCCCGGGCCGGCCCCGGTGATCACCATCCAGTCACGCTCCGCGATCGCGTCCGCGAACCGGCGGGCCTGGTGGTAGAGGGGGTCGTCCGGCTGGGTGCGGGCGGAGCCGAAGATCGCGACCTTCCGCTGGGTCCGGTACGGCTCGAAGACGTGGAAGAAGTAGCGCATCTCCTTCAGCGCCGCGTTCGCGATCTTCAGGTCGCCACGGTCGGCGCCGTCGCGAGCCAGCCGGAGGGCCGAGGCGACGAGCTCGAAGATCAGGTCGGCGTCACGGCCGCTCCCGGCGCGCGTCACGAGGTCGGCGACGGCGTCGTCGAGCTCAGGGTCCCCGGTGCGGTAGCGGGGCAGCTTCATCGCAGCAGCGGCGCCGCGAGCTCGGCCAGGGGGCGCTCGGGGCGGCCCCCCAGGTGGGAGATCACCTCGGAGGCGGCGACGGCGCCGAGCCGGCCGCACCGGGCCAGGTCGGAGCCGTGCGTGAACCCGAACAGGAACCCGGCCGCATAGAGGTCGCCGGCTCCGGTGGTGTCGACGACGCTCCCCGGGACCGGATGGACGGGGACCTCGACGAGCTCGTCCCGTGACACCACGACCGAGCCCTTGGCGCCCCGGGTGAGCGCGGCGGCGTCGCAGTAGCGGACGGCCGGCTCGATCGCGTCGTCGAGGGTCGGGACCTCGTAGAGGGCACAGATCTCGGCTTCGTTGGCGAACAGCAGGTCGACGTCGTGCTGGACGAGGGCGAGGAGGTCGGCCCGGTGGCGCTCGACGCAGAAGGTGTCGGACAGGCTCAGCGCGACGCGTCGCCCGGCCTCGTGCGCGGCGCGGGCGGCGTGCCGGAACGCGGCCTTGGCGTCGGGCAGGTCGAAGAGGTACCCCTCCAGGTAGACGACGGCCGCGGCGGCGACCAACGCCGGCGACACGTCGTCGGGGTGGAGCTGGGCCGCGGCCCCGAGGAACGTGTTCATCGTCCGCTCGGCGTCCGGGCTCACGAGGACGAGGGACCGGCCGGTCGGGTCACCGGTGGTCGCCGGCCGGGTCTCGAAGCGCACCCCGGCGGCGCGGATGTCGTGGGCGAACACCTCGCCCAGCAGGTCGTCGCGCACCCGGCCCACGAACGCGCTGCGCCCCCCGAGCGACGCCACCCCGACCGCGGTGTTCGCGGCCGAGCCACCGGACATCTCGGTGCCCGGTCCCATCCGCTCGTAGAGGGCGCGGGCCCGCTCGGCGTCGATGAGCGCGGTCGCGCCCTTGTAGAGGCCCTGCTCGGCGAGGAACTCGTCGGTGGCGGCGCTCAGCACGTCGACGAGCGCGTTGCCGACGGCGACGACGTCGAGGGTCGGAGGCGCCGCCGCCGGGGTCACGTCCCGGCGCGGCGGCTCAGCCCCACGGGCACCGGATCAGCGGGCTGGGGCCGCAAGGGTCGGCCCTCGGTGCGGGTCCGGCCGTAGAGGGTGGTGCGCTGCTCGAGTGGTCGCCCGAGGGGCTCGACGATCGACCGGAACCCGGCGTCGTCGAGCTCCTGGCCGTGCGACGCCCCCGCGGCCCGCGAGATGTTCTCGTCCATCAGCGTCCCGCCGAGGTCGTTGCACCCGGCCCGCAGAGCCTGCTGGGCGCCGCGCACGCCGACCTTGACCCACGACACCTGCACGTTGTCGATCGCGCCGCGGTAGGCGATGCGCCCGACGGCGTGGACGAGCAGCACCTCGCGGAAGGTCGGGCCCTTCCGGGCCTTGCCCTGCAGCGCGAGCGGGGTCGCCATGTGCACGAACGGAAGGGGGACGAACTCGGTGAAGCCTCCCGTCTCCCGCTGGAGCGCGCGGGTGCGGACGAGGTGCCGGGCGATGTGCACCGGCCGCTCGACGTGCCCGAACATGATCGTCACGTTCGACCGGAGCCCGATCGAGTGGGCGACCCGGTGGGCGTCGAGCCACTCGTCGGTCGTGACCTTGTCGGGGCAGATGACCGCCCGCACCTCGTCGTCGAGGATCTCGGCGGCGGTGCCGGGCAGGGTGGACAGGCCGGCGTCCCGCAGGACTCGGAGGTAGTCCCGCAGCGGCGCCCCGAGCCGGCGGGCCCCCTCGGTGACCTCGAGGGCGGTGAACCCGTGGACGTGGATCGTGGGCGCGACCTCCTTCACCGCTCGGGTGACCGTGAGGTAGTAGTCGCCGTCGAAGTCGGGGTGGATCCCGCCTTGCAGGCACACCTCGGTGGCGCCGAGGTCGACGGCCTCGACGACTCGTCGCTGGATCTCGTCGAGGCCGAGCAGATAGGGCTCGCCGCGCAGGTTCAGCGACAACGGCCCCTTCGAGAAGGCGCAGAACCGGCACCGGAACGTGCAGACGTTCGTGTAGTTGATGTTCCGGTTCCGGACGAAGGTGACGACATCGCCGACGGTGTCGCGTCGCAGCTGATCGGCGACCTCGGCGACTCGTCGCACCTCCGGCCCGCGGGCGCCGAGCAGGGTCACCAGCTCGTCGACGCCGGGCTCGTGGCCGACCAGGATCCCGTCGAGGACCTCGTCCACCGCGCCCCGGACGCGGGACGTCGCCCCGGGGGCGCCGAGCACGTCGGGCGGGGCCGCGTCGCCGCCGGCGGACCACCGGTCGTCGCGTGCCAGGCCCTCGGAGTCGGAGGCTCGGCGCACCGCGGGCCGGACGTCCTCGTGCAGCCACGTCTCGTCGCGGACGAACTCGGGGTACACGGTGAGCCTCGGCGCCAGCGTCTTGCCGGCGGCCTCCGTCGCGGCGCGGAGCCGTTCGAGCGCGGGCCACGGTCGCTCGGGGTTCACGTGGTCGGGGGTGAGCGGGGACACACCGCCCCAGTCGTCGATGCCGGCGGCGAGGAGCGGGCCGAGCTCGTCGCTGAGGTTCGGCGGGGCCTGGAGATGGATCGCCGCCGGGAGGACGAGGCGCGCCACCGCCACGGCCCGCAGGTACTCGTCGCGGTCGCACGGCGGATGGTCGTGCATGGCCGTGCCCGGCTTCGGCAGGAAGTTCTGGACGATGACCTCCTGGACGTGGCCGTGCCGCTCGTGCGACTCGCGGATGGCGAGGAGCGCGTCGACGCGCTCCTCGTAGGTCTCGCCGATGCCGACCAGGATCCCGGTCGTGAACGGCACCCGAGCGCGCCCGGCGCCCTCGAGGGTGGCGAGCCGCCGCGCCGGCGTCTTGTCCGGCGCGCGGTGGTGGGCGGCACCGAGCGCCGCCAGCCGGGCGGCGAGCGTCTCGATCATCATCCCTTGGGACGGGCTGACGGCTCGGAGCCGCGCCAGGTCGGGCTCGCCGAGGGCACCCGCGTTGGCGTGGGGGAGCAGGCCGGTCCGCTCGAGCACCGCGCCGGCCGCCTCCACCAGGTAGTCGACGGTGGTGCCGTGCCCGTGCTCGGCGAGCCACGCCGCCGCGTCCGGGTAGCGCGCCTCGGGGGCCTCGCCGAGCGTGAACAGCGCCTCGTGGCAGCCGGCGGCCGCCCCGGCCTCGGCGATGGCCACCACCTCGTCGAGGTCGAGGAACGGGGCGGGGAGGCGGGCGGGCGGCTTCGCGAAGGTGCAGTAGCCGCAGTGGTCGCGGCACAGCATCGTCAGGGCGATGAAGACCTTCGGCGAGAACGTGACCCGCGTGCCGTGGGCGTCGTCCCGCACCGCCGACGCCGCGCCGAGCAGCTCCGCGAGGGGGGCGTCGCGCAGCGCCACGGCCTCGTGGCGGCTCAGCATGAGCGCATGCTACGTGCCCGCGACCGCGGCTTCGTCGACGAGCCACACCACGCGGGGGGCCCGCACCCGGGCCGCGGGGAGGTCCTCGCCGCGCCGCACGGCGGCCAGGGCGTCGCGCTTGTCGGCGCCGGCCACGGTGAACACGACGAGCCCGGCTCGGGCGAGCCCCGGGTAGGTGAGCGTCAGCCGCTCGTGCGGGTGCTGGTCGTCGCCGGTGGCGACGACGAGCCGCTCCTGCTCCTCGAGGGTCGGAGAGGCGGGAAACAGCGACGCCGTGTGCCCGTCGGGTCCCAGCCCGAGGTGCACGAGCGCGATCGGCGGCGAGCGCCGGATCAGCTCGTCGTAGGCGGCGGCGGCGCGCTCGGGGGTCGGGCCCGCGAGACGCATCGAGTGGACGGCTCGCGGCTCGACCTCGTCGAGGAACGTCACGCGGGCCATGCCCTCGTTCGAGTCCGGGTCGTGCACCGGCACCCACCGCTCGTCGCCGAAGTACGCGTCGACGCCGGACCAGTCGACGGGAGCGGTGGCGAGCAGCTCGTAGCAGGCGCGCGCCGTGCCGCCGCCCGAGAGCGCGACCGAGGCCGGAGCCTCGGCGGCGACGAGCTCGGCGAACGCCGGCGGGACGTGAGCCACGCGGCGCTCCTCGCCGAAGAGGGTCACGGCACCCGCCAGCGGGCGCCGCGCTCGGCGAGGAGGACGTCGGCCTCCGGGGGACCCCACGACCCGGCCGGGTAGTGGGCGAGCGGGACCGCGACCAGGTCGAAGCCGTCGATGAGGGGCTGCACGATCCGCCACGACTGCTCGACCTCGTCGGTGCGGATGAAGAGCGTCGCGTCGCCGACGAGCGCGTCGTGGATGACCCGCTCGTAGGCCTCGGGCGCGGCCTCCGCGAACGTGGCCGCGTACGAGAAGCTCAGCTGGACGGTTCGGACCTGGAAGGCCTGGCCCGGGACCTTCGCCGCGAACGAGACCTCGATCCCGGCGTCGGGTTGGATCCGCAGCACCAGGTCGTTCGGCTCGATCGAGTCGCGGGCGCCGGGCGGCAGCGGCAGGAACGGCACCGCCTTGTAGCGCAGCACGACCTCGGTCACCCGACGGGCGAGGCGCTTCCCCGTCCGCACGTAGAACGGGACGCCGGCCCACCGCCAGTTGTCGATCTCGAGGCGGAGGGCGAGGAACGTCTCGACCGTGCTGTGGGCGCTGACGCCCTCCTCGTCGCGGTAGCCGGGCACGGTGACGCCGTCGATCTCGCCCGCCCTGTACTGGGCCCGCACGACGTGGCCCTGGAGCTGGTTCGGGTCGAACAGGTGCACGGACCGGAGGAGCTTCACCTTCTCGTCGCGGATGGCGTCGGCGTTGAACGAGCCCGGCGGCTCCATGGCCGTGAGGGCCAGGACCTGCATGACGTGGTTCTGGACGATGTCGCGCAGCGCGCCCGCCTGCTCGTAGAAGGTGCCGCGGTGCTCGATCCCGAGCTCCTCGGCGACCGTGATCTGGACGTGGTCGACGTAGCGCCGGTTCCAGAGCGGCTCGAAGATGGTGTTGGCGAAGCGGAGCGCCAGGATGTTCTGGACCGTCTCCTTGGCCAGGTAGTGGTCGATGCGGAAGATCTGGTGCTCGCGGAAGAACCGGTGGAGGTGCTCGTCGAGGGCCCGGGCGCTCGCGAGGTCCCGCCCGTAGGGCTTCTCGACGACGACGCGGCGGAAGCCGTCGTCCTCGTCGGCGAGCTCGGCGCGGCCGAGGCCCTCGGCGATGGGCTCGAACAGCTGCGGGACGGTCGAGAGGTAGAAGAGGCAGTTCCCGATCGGCTCGCGACCCCCGCCGGCCGAGCGCGCGAGCAGCTCGCGCAGGTGGTCGTAGGTCGTGCTGTCGTCGGCGGCGCCGACCAGGTAGCGGAAGTGCACGCCGCGGTCCTGCAGGGCTCGAACCCCCGTCTGGTTCCCGTCCTCCGCCTTCTCGATCGAGGCGTGCACGCTCTGCTCGAAGTCGGCGTCGTCCATCTCGGTCCGGGCCACGCCGACCACCGCGAGCCCCGCCGGGAGCTGCTCGCCGCGGGCGAGCGAGGCCAGCGCGGGGTAGAGCTTGCGGTGCGCGAGGTCGCCGGTGGCACCGAAGACGACGATCGTCGTCGCGACCCGGTCGTCGGGCCTGACCGGGCTCGGCATGTCGGCGATGATACGGCCGGTGGACCGAAAGACGGTCGGTGTGTACGAGGCTCGAGCACCGGAGTGGCGAGACCGGCGCCCGGCGCGCTTCGTCGAACGGGCGGCTGCCCTCACCGCCGCGGTGCCCGCGGGCGCGCCGCGCGCGGACCTCGGCTGCGGAGCGGGGAAGCACCTCGAGCACCTCGGTCGTCCCGTGGTGGCGCTCGACGCCGCGTTCGCCATGCTGGGCCTGGCCCGCGAGGTGGCCCCGGACGCGTGGTGCGTGCAGGCCGACCTCGAGGCGCTGCCCTTTCGGCGGGGCGGCCTCGCCGGGGCCTGGGCCCGGGCCAGCTACCTGCACGTCCCCCGGGTGTGGCTGCCGTGGGCGCTCGCCGACCTGCACCGCTCGCTCTCGGTCGGCGCCCCGATCCACCTCACGATGCGCGGCGGCGGCGGCGAGGGCCCCCTGCCCGACGACGACTTCCCGGGCCGGTTCTTCGCCGAGTGGGAGCCCGCCGCGCTCGCCGACGTGGTCGTGGGAGCCGGGTTCGACCTGCTGGAGCTCAGCGCGGAGGGTGAGTGGCTCCAGGTGCGGGCGGGGCGGGCCCGCACGCTGCCCGACTACGTCGGGCCCGGCCTGCGGGTCGTGGTGGTGGGCCTCAACCCGAGCGTGTACGCCGCCGACGCCGGCGTCGGCTTCGCCCGTCCCGGCAACCGCTTCTGGCCCGCGGCGATCGCCGCCGGCCTCGTCGCGCGGGACCGGGATCCGGCCGACGCACTGCGCGCCCACGGCATGGGGATGACCGACCTGGTGAAGCGGGCCACGCCGGGCGCGGCCACGCTGCGGCGCGCCGAGTACCGGGACGGCGCCCGCCGGGTGGAGGGCCTCGTGCGGTGGCTGCGGCCGCGTGTGGTGTGCTTCGTCGGGCTCGCCGGCTGGCGCGCCGCGATCGACCCGGCGGCCACATGCGGTCTCCAGCGCCACGGGTTCGGCGAGGCGCCGGCGTACGTCATGCCGAACACGAGCGGCGCCAACGCGCACGCCTCGTTCGACGACTTCGTCGACCACCTGCGCGCCGTCCGCCGGCTCGCCGACCGCACCGGTCCCTGACGTAACCGGGGCCGGCCGCGCCGGACGGAACGCAACCGGTCGCGGGCCGGCGCGGCGTGCTCGACCGCACGGGCGCGGCCCGCTCGCGGCGAGCGACGGTCAGGAGACCTCGGCCCGTCGCTTCTCGAGGGTCTGGAACGCGTCGTGGAAGCTTGTCGAGAACGACGCGACGCCCTCGCGCTCGAGGGTCGCGGTGACGTCGTCGAAGTCGACGCCGGCCTCGGCCAGCCCGGTGATGACGGCGTGCGCGCCCTCGACGTCCTCCTGGACCGTGTCGGGTCGCAGGTTGGCGTCGCCGCCGTGCAGCGCGTCGATGGACGCGGGCGCCAGCGTGTTGACGGTGTCCCGCCCGATCAGCTCGTCGATGTACAGGGTGGGGGAGTACGCGGGGTTCTTCGTGGACGTCGACGCCCACAGGGGCCGCTGGAGCCGTGCCCCCTTGGCCGCGAGCGCGTCCCAGCGGGCGCCGGCGAAGCGCTGCCGGAACAGCTCGTAGGCGAGCTTGGCGTTCGCGACCGCGGCCTTGCCGCGCAGCGGGTGCCCCTCGGGCAGGCGCCGGTCGGTCTCGGTGTCCACGCGGCTGACGAAGAACGACGCCACCGAGGAGACGCCGCCGGGGTCGCCACCGGCGGCGAGGAGCCGCTCGAGGCCGCGCAGGTAGGCGTCGATCACCGCCGCGTAGCGATCCAACGAGAAGATCAGCGTGATGTTCGTGTTGATGCCGGCGGCGAGGTTCGCCTCGATGGCGGGGATGCCCTCGACGGTTGCCGGGATCTTGATCATTACGTTGGGACGACCGACCCGCTCGTGGAGCGAGCGGGCCTGGGCGATCGACTCGTCGGTGTCGTGCGCGAGGTCGGGCGAGACTTCGACCGACACGAACCCGTCGGCCCGGCTCGTGGCGTCGTAGACGGGGGCGAGCACGTCGGCGGCGAGGCCGACGTCGTCGAGCACCAGCCGCCAGTACGAATCCTCGATGCTGAGGCCGGCGGCCGCGTCCGCCTTGAGCTCGTCGTCGTACCCCGCGCCCGCTCCGATCGCCTTCTCGAAGATCGTGGGGTTCGAGGTGACGCCGCGGATGCCGTCCTCGTCGATGAGACGCTGGAGGCCGCCGCCGGTGATGAGCGGGCGGCTGAGGTTGTCGCACCACGGGCTCTGCCCGAAGTCGTGGAGCCGGGCGATGGCACTGGTCATCGGCTTCCTCCTGCGGTTCGGTCGAGGAGCGCGTGCGCGCGCGCTACGACGTGGTCAGGGTTGATCCCCAGCTCGGCCAACGCGGTCGCACCGGGCGCGGAGCCGCCGAACCGGTCGATGCCCACCACGTCGTCGACCCAGCGGTCCCACCCGAAGGTGGCCGCGGCCTCGACCGCGAGCTTCGGGACCGGCGGGGGCAGCACGTCGGCCCGGTAGGCGTCCGACTGGGCCCCGAAGAGGTCCCAGGACGGCATCGACACCACCCGGACCGACAGCCCGTCGGCGCGCAGCTGCTCGCGTGCCGCGACGCACACCGCGACCTCCGAGCCGGTGCCGACCAGCACCAGGTCGCACCGCCCCGAGTCCTCGTCGACGAGGGTGTAGGCGCCGCGGGCCACGCCGTCCGGCGCGCGCTCCGCGGTGCCGTCGAGCACGGGGACCTTCTGGCGGGTGAGGATCAGGGCCGTGGGCCCGCGATCGCTGTCCACGTGGACCTGCCACGCCTGCGCGACCTCGTTGGCGTCCGCGGGCCGGATCATGCGCATGTCCGGCATGGCCCGGAACGCCGCCAGCTGCTCGATCGGCTGATGGGTGGGACCGTCCTCACCGAGGCCGACCGAATCGTGCGTCCAGACGAAGGCGGTCCGGTACCCGGACAGGGCGGCGAGTCGCGCCGCCGCGCGCATGTAGTCGGAGAACACGAAGAAGGTCCCGCCCGCCGGCAGGAGCCCCGAGACCGACATGCCGTTCAGGACGCCGCCCATCCCGAACTCGCGGATCCCGAAGCGGAGCTGGCGGCCCCCGAACTGGTGGGTGGCGACGATCGCCTCGTTGGCGAGCTCGGTCCCGGTGTTGCCGGACAGGTCGGCCCCGCCGCACACGATCCCGGGCACGACGTCGACGATGGCGTCGAGCACCTGCTTGCTGGCGGCACGGGTCGCGATCGAGTCGCCGGCGGTGAACGACGGCAGCTTCGCCTCCCACCCGGGGAGGCCGCGCTGCTCGAGGCAGGCGTCGAACTCCTCGGCCAGCTCGGGCTCGCGGGTCCGGAGGGCGAGGTGCCGCGCCTCCCACGCCTCCCGGTCGGGCCGGCCGCGCCGACCCGCCTCCCGGTAGGCGGCGAGCACGTCGTCGGGGACCCAGAACGTCTCGTCGGGTGGAAGCCCGAGGATGTCCTTCACCACGCGCACCTCGTCCTCGCCCAGCGGGCTGCCGTGGGCGTGCGCGGTGTCGGTGTACTTCGGCGACGGCCAGCCGATGTGGCTGCGCAGGATGACCAGGCTCGGCTTCTCGGGCTCGGTCATCGCGTCTCGGAGGCCCCGCTCGAGCGCGTCGACGTCGTTGGCGGCCTCGCCGAGTCGCACCACGTGCCAGCCGTAGGCCTCGAAGCGGCGCGCCACGTCATCGCTGTACGCGAGCTCGGTGGGCCCGTCGATGCTGATGTGGTTGTCGTCGTACACGCACACGAGCCGGCCGAGGCCGAGATGGCCCGCCAGCGACGCCGACTCGTGGCTGATGCCCTCCTCGAAGTCCCCGTCGCTGGCGATGACGAACACCCGGTGGTCACAGACCTCGGGCCCGTAGCGGGCGCGGAGGTTCGCCTCGGCCAGCGTGATGCCGACGCTGTTGGCGAAGCCCTGGCCGAGCGGCCCGGTGGTGACCTCGATGCCGGGCGCGGCGCGGTACTCCGGGTGCCCCGGGGTCCGTGACCCCCACTGGCGGAACAACCGCAGGTCGTCGAGGTCGAGCCCGAACCCGGTGAGATAGAGGAGGGCGTACAGGAGCATGGACGCGTGCCCGTTCGAGAGGACGAAGCGGTCTCGGTCGAACCAGTCCGGCGCGCCGGCGTCGTACCGCATCACCCGGGTGAAGAGGACGTGCGCCAGCGGGGCGAGGGCCATCGGCGTCCCGGGGTGCCCCGAGTTCGCACGCTGCACGGCGTCCATGGCCAGGCCGCGGATGACGTTGATGCTCCGCTCGTCCAGGTCGGTCACCGGCACTCGTCCCTCCTTGCTCCGTCGGCTCGAGGTCGCCACGCCCGCCGGGTGCCGGCGCGAGCTCCGATCACCCCCACTATTGCGCGTCGCTCCTGGCCTCCCCGGGGGCGGCCCCGCGTCCGCGCCCCGGTCAGGAGAACAGGGCGAGGCTGGCCGTGAACCCGTGCAAGAAGTTGCGGCCGCCGACGGGGCCCAGCTCACCGGCGCAGAAGGCGCCGGCCAGCGGCACCGGCCCGAGCAGCTGGGCGACCACCCCGGAGTCATGGTCGGGGACGCCGAACAGGTGCTGGCCGCGACCGTTGCAGGTGAAGAGGAGCGCTCCGTCGGCGGCGTGGCTGGCGAGGAGGGCGCGCAGGTCCTCGTCGGCGGCGACCCCGTCCCGCACCTGGAACTGCAGGGTCTGGCCGACGTCCACGTGGTCGCCGACGGCGATGGCGCCGGCGTCCCGGTCGGCGCCGAGCACGCTGCGGATCAGGAAGTCGCCGCGCTCGAACTCGACCTTGTGCTCGTCCACGACCAGTCCGACCTGGAGCCCGCCGCGCAGCAGGTCCCGGTCGGCTTCGGTGGCACCGGCGGCCAGCTCCTCGAGCCGGCGCAGCGCCGGCTGCCCGCCGAGCTCGACGATCACGTTCTGCTCGGCCCGCGTCACGGTGAACGGCTGCCCGATCGGCCGGCAGCCTTGGGACACCACCGTCTCGACGGTGGCGCCGTCGACGAAGACCCCGACGGCGCCGTCGGGGCGCACCTGGTGGTCGAGCACCAGCCGGTTGCCCCCGGGGTGGCCCGCGGCCGAGGCGAGCCCGCCGATCACGGCGAGCCCCGGGCGCTCCTCGTTCAACCGCCGGAGGAAGGCGTCGGCGGGGAACGTGAACGGGTCGGCGAAGAGGATCAGGGTCGTGGCCGCGTCGACGTCCGGCGGCCAGCCCGTGACCGCGGCGCCGTCGGGGGTCTCCTCCAGGCGCAGCGCCACCGGGGTCAGCGTGGCGTCGGGGAGGTGGGCGGCGAACACGGAGAACGCGGGGCCGGCCTCGACCTCGTGGCTGCCGCCGATGATCCCGCCGGCGGTGCCGCCCACGAGCACCTGCGGCTCGAGCAGGTTCCGGAGCGCGTTGGCGGCGTCGTCGAGCGCACCGACGAAGTGCGCCGACGCGAAACACACCGCGAGGGTCGGGTCCTCGCCGTCGAGCTGCTCGATCACCTCGCCGGCAGCCTCACCGACCGCGTGCGCCGGGACCGGGTGGCACGACAGCGCGGACGCATAGCGGCGCACGGCGCGAACCTACCGGTCGGACGGGAGGCGCTTCGCCTCGCGAAATCCCCGGGCGCCGGACGCCCGGACCCCTAGCGTGAGCGGGGATCGCACGCCGGCGACGAGGACGGAGCGTGGAGGACACCACCGCGGCTCCCGAGGCGCGGTACACCTTCGGGGACGGCGACACCGCCGCCCGCCGCCTCGAGCTGCTGGCGAGGGCGTTCGAGCCGTCGTCCCGCGAGCTCCTCGGCGCGGCCGTGCCCCAGCCCCCAGGGCTGGCGCTGGACCTGGGCTGCGGGCCGGGACTCAGCACCGCGGTCGTCGCGGGCGCGACCCGGGCGGCGCGCACCGTCGGACTCGACCGCTCGGAGGCGTTCCTCGATGCGGCCCGACGAGCGTTCCCGACGTTGGAGTTCGTCCGCCACGACGTGGCGACGACGGCCTTCCCGACCCCGCCGCCCGACCTCGTGTTCGCGCGGCTCGTGCTTGCGCACCTACCCGACCCCGCCGCGCTGGCCCGGCGGTGGGCGGGCGGCCTCGCCCCGGGCGGGCGGCTGGTCCTCGAGGAGATGGAGTGGATCGAGGCCGCCGACCCGGTGCTCGCCGACTACGAGGCCCGGGTGCTGGCGGTCGTGGAGGACCAGGGCGCGCCGATGTACGCCGGTCCGCTCCTCCGGCACCTCGATGGGCACGACGGCGAGCAGCGCAGCTGGACCGAGGTCCGGACGATCACGGTCCCGGCGTCGGTCGCGGCCCGGATCTACGGCTTGAACCTCGAGACGTGGCGCCACGATCGGTTCGCGCGGGAGCACTTCCGCCGCCGTGACCTGGACCGGCTCGCGGCGCGGCTGGCCCGCCTCGCCGCGGACGCCGACGGCCGCGTCGAGTGGGGCGTGCGCCAGCTGGTCGTCGAGCGCCGCGCCTGACTGGCTCAGTGGACCGGCGCGCCGCCGACCCAGGCGGCGCGGAGCGCCCCCGAGTCGGGATCGAGCGCGACGACATCTCCCCGAGCGCCGACCGCCAGGCGGCCGCGGTCCGACAGGTCGAGGAGGCCGGCCGGCACGGTGCTGGCGGCTCGGACCGCCCGCTCGAGCGGGACACCGAGGCCAACGAGGTTCGTCACCGCCGCGTCGAGGAGCGCGGTCGCGCCCGCCAGACGGCCGTCGGCGAGGCGCGCCGCGCCGTCGGTGCGCTGCACGGCACCGCCGACGGCGACCGCGTCGCTGACCAGCGCCACGTCGGCCTTGGTGGCGAGCACGATCCGGACGACGGTCGGATGGACGTGCACCAGGTCGGCGATGAGCGTCGGGGTGAGGCGCTCGTCGTCGAGGGCGGCGCCGACGAGTCCCGGGGCGCGGTGATGCAGTGGCCCCATCCCGTTGAACACGTGGGTGACGACGCGGGCGCCCGCGGCGGCGGCGGCGCGGGCGTCGGCGTCGCTGGCCTGTGAATGGCCGAGCGCCACGAGCACGCCCCGGCTCGCGAGCCACGACACCGCGGCCAGGCCGGGGTCGGCTTCGGGTGCGAGCGTGACCATCCGCACCTGGCCGGGGTGCGCGTCGAGGATCGCGCCGAGCCACGCCACGTCGGCCGGTCGGAGCAGGTCGACGCGGTGGGCGCCCGGGGCGCTCCCCAGGAATGGCCCCTCGAGGTGCGCGCCGAGCGGGGCCGCCGCGCCGGGCTCGGGCTCGACGCGGGCGGCCCGGAGCCGGCGAAGGGGCGCCTCGTAGGCGTCCAGGGGCGCGGAGACGAAGGTCGCGAGGTACGCGGTCACCCCGTGCTGCGCGAGGGAACGTCCGGCCCGCTCCCAACCGGGCGCGTCGGCGACGGCGAGGTCGACGTCGTCGACGCCGTTCAGCTGCAGGTCGACGAACGCCGGCGCGAGGACCGCCGGGCCGACGTCGGTCGCCCCCGATGGCGGCCGGCCCGTCCCGGTCTCGACGATGCACCCGTCCTCGATCGCCAGCCAGCCCGGCTGCGGGACGCCCGGCGGGCACAGCGCGTCGGAGCGGAGGACGCTCGCGGTCATCGGGCGCGACGGCTGCCAGCCAGGGCCACGCGCAGGCGCACGAGCCCGACCAGCGTCCGGAGTGCCCGTCGCGTGATCGAGCTGCGTGACGGCCGTCGCTCGTTGACCGTGACCGGCAGCTCTTCGACGCGCAACCCCGCCCGCTCGGCGCGCAGGATCAGCTCGGTGTCGAACAGCTCCCCGTCGCACCGGGAGGCGCGAGCGATGGGCAGGATGAGCTCACGGTCCATCGCCTTCATGCCGTGCGTGTCGGTTCGGCGGAGCCCGAAACCCACGCGCAGGACCAGCGCGAAGCCCCAGGTCACGACGCGCCGGATCCGGGAGCGGCGGTCCTGCGAGCCCGGTGCTCGCTTCGAGCCGACGATGATGGCCGGCGGGTCCGGCTCGCCGAACCGCAGGAGCACCGCGTCGAGGAACCCGAGATCGGTGTAGTCGACGTCGAAGTTCACGACGACGTCGCCGGTCGCGGCGAACAGCCCGGTCCGGAGGGCGAGGCCGTAGTCGGCTCGCGGGAGTTGGCGCGCGACCACCTCGGGCGCTTCGTGGGCGAGGCGCTCGACGACGTCCGGGGTGGAGTCCTGCGAGCCGTTCTCGACCACGATGAGCTCGAACGGCGTCGACCGAGCGCGGAGCCCGTCGAGGACCTCGTGGACCGAGTCCGAGAGCAGCGCCGCCTCGTTGTGAGCCGGCATGACGACGGTCAGCCTCACGAGAGCCGCGAATCGGGGAACGGCAGCTCGCCGGACGCGTCGACGCGAGTGCCGTGGCGCCCGCACTGGACGAGGACCACGGCGTCGGGGTCGGCGGCGAAGGAGCCGTCGGCCGCGACGGGGACCAGCTCCCAGCCTTGCCGCACCGTCACGGGCGCGTCATCGCCCGTCGCCCACTCGTGGTACTGGGCCAGCGCGATCCGGCAGAGGCGGTCGACCGCCGATCCGTCCTCACGGACGCCGAGATGAACGTCGAAGGCGGGGCTCCCGTCGGACCGCTGGACCACCGACGGGTGCAGCCCGAACCGCGGACCGCCCACGACCTTCGACGCCCGCCGGGCCGCCGTCCAGGCGAAGAGCAGCGCGAACGCGTGGATCATCGCCGATTCGGCGTCCGGGCCGACCGCACGCCCGCCGCCGGACGGCGCGCGGGACGCCACCGGCCGAACCTGCTGGAGCAGCCGCAACGCCGAGAGCGCGGCGTCGGCCTCCTGGGTGGCCTGCTCGAGCCACGGCGCCAGCTCGCCCGTGAGCGGATCGTCCGGCGCGTTCGCGAAGGCCCGGCGCGCGCCGCGGAGCGCCGTGAGCTCGTCGCGCAGCGGGACGACCCCGGCGGGCCAGGTGGCGTCGCCGACGTCCCGCTCGAGGTGGTCGACGAGCTCGTGCAGCTGGAGGTGCCTGGGCACCATGAGCGGCCCGTCGGCGCACGCGCGCGCCAGCGCGCCGAGCGCGGCGGACCGCACGCCGCCCACGTCGTCGATCGCGCGCCGCCAGGCGTCGTCCGCGTCGTAGGCGCTGGGATCCCGCAGGTAGGCGGCCGCGGTCGCCAGCGGGACCTTCGAGGCGTGCGCCTGCAGCATCGGGTTGCACAGCACACCGTCGAGCTCGTCGCTGAGCCCCGGCGTCCGCCCTCGGTACGGGCCCAGGTGCAACTCGGCCTCCATCATCGCGTCGTTCACCGGATAGTTGTCCCACAGGACGAGGGGACGTCCGCCGAGCGCGGCCCGCCAGGCCCGCGCGTCGACGGCGTCGATCCTCGGCGAGCACACCGTCGGCCCCGTCCACATGACGTCGACGTCGGCCGGCAGCCCCGACGCCAGCTCCGCGAGGTACGGGCTCGGTCGGGTGCCCACGTACTCGGTCGGGACGAGCGTCAGGCGGCCCGGGACGTGCGGCGCCAGCCAGCGCACCAGCGCCACCTGCTCGGCGGCCAGGCCGGGCCGGTTCGGGATGTCGTCGAGCGCCAGGACCACCCAGTCGACCCCCTCGCCGAGGAGCGGGCGCAGCTTGGCGACGAGCGCCGCCCGGTCGGCGTCGTCGCCGTACGCGATGTCGAGGCCGGGCGAGATCGCGAATCCGAAGCGCACCCCGACCGCCCGGCACGCGGCCGCGAGGTCGACCAGGTTGGCGGCGTCGGCCGCGTCGTAGGGCTCGCGCCAGGACTCCCGGTGACGCGGGTCGCTCTTCGGCGCGTACACGTAGGCGTTCATGTCCCGCTCGGCGACGAACTCGATGAGGTCTCGGCGCGCGTCGTGCGACCAGGGGGGACCATAGAAGCCCTCGATGACGCCTCGGAGGGCCACCGGGCGAGGCACGACGGTAGGCTACCGGCGCTCTCCAACGCCCACGCGGGGCGTCGCGTCACGAATCGGAGGAGCGCGGTGCCCGACATCCTGGCGGCGCACGCGGTCGCGCGAGCCGACACGCCGGCGGTCATCGTCGACGTCGCCGGTGGCGCCCGACCGTCGGCGACGACGTTCGCGGCGCTGAACCGACTCGTGAACCAGGCCGCGCACGGCTTCGCGGCCGTCGGGGCCCGGCCCCGCGACCGGCTCGTCTGGTGCGGGCCGAACTCCCTCGAGGTCCTCGTCACCATTCACGCCGCGCGCAAGGCGTCCCTCACCGCGGTGCCGCTCTCCTACCGGTTCAACGCCGAGGAGATGGCGTACGTCATCGACAACTCCGACGCCACGATCGTCGTCGTCGACGCCGAGCAGGCCCCGCTGCTCGCGGAGGTCAGCCAGCGCCTGCCGAAGGTGCGCGCCTTCATCGTCTTCGGCGGCGAGGTGCCGCCCGGCTTCCACGCCTGGGACGAGGTCGTCTCCGGGCAGCCTGACGCGGAGCCTCGTATCGAGGTCCCGGAATCCGCGGGCGCGTCGATGATCTACACGTCGGGGACGACCGGCCGCCCGAAGGGGGCGCTCCGCACGACGACCGACCCGGCCACGGTGCTGGCCCTGCTCGCCGAGCTCAACCTGCACCCGGGGGCCGAGGTCCACGTGACGACGGGCCCGCTCTACCACTCCGGCCCGCTGGCGTGGGCCACGCTGAACCACACGCTGGGCTGTCCCGTGGTGGTGCTCCGGAAGTTCGACCCGTCGGCGTGGCTGCGACTCGTGCGCGAGCACCGGGTCACGAACACCTTCTCGGCGCCGACCCAGCTGAAGCGAATCGTGAGCCTGCCGCCCGGGGAGCTGGCCCGCGCCGACCTGTCGTCGATGCGGAGCCTCGTGGCTGACGCCGCGCCGGTGCCGTTCGCGCTGAAGCAGGAGGTCATCGAGAAGCTGGGCGAGGGCTTTCTCTACGAGGTGTACGGCTCGACCGAGCTCGGGGTCGCGACCGTGCTGCACCCCGACGAGCAGCTCCGGAAGCCGGGGTCGTGTGGCCGGCCGTACGACAGCATCGAGCTGCGGATCGTCGCCGACGACGGCTCCGACGCGCCCCCGGGCCAACCGGGGGAGCTGTTCATCCGAACCACCATCGGCATGGACGGCTACCACCGCACCGAGGAGCGGCTCAGCGCCCTCGACGAGGGCGAGTGGCAGTCGGTCGGGGACGTCGCCTACCTGGACGAGGAGGGCTACGTCTACATCTGCGACCGCAAGAAGGACATGATCATCTCCGGCGGCGTCAACATCTACCCGGCCGAGATCGAGGCCGCGCTCTACGAGCACCCGGACATCCTCGACGTCGCCGTCTTCGGCGTGCCCGACGACGAGTGGGGGGAGCGGGTCCACGCCGTCGTGCAGCCGAAGCCGGGCGCCAGCATCGACGTCGACGAGCTGCGCGGCTTCGCCGCCGAGCGCCTCGCCCGCTACAAGCAGCCGCGTGACTATGACCTGCGCGACGAGCTGCCTCGGACCGAGGCCGGCAAGCTCCTGAAGCGGGTGCTCCGCGACGAGCACTGGCGCGGCCGCGACCGCGCCGTCTGAGCTCGCCCGATGGGGCGAACCCTGGCCGAGCACGAGTCGCTGGCGCTGCTGCGCGAGCGCGGCGTGCCCGTCGTCGAGGAGGCCGTCGTCGACCGCCCCGACGAGGCCGCCGCCGCCGCCACTCGCGTCGGCTTCCCCGTCGTCGTGAAGCTGACCGGCGCGGGCCTCGCGCACAAGAGCGAGCGCGGCCTGCTCCGGCTGGGCCTTCGGTGCCCCGCCGACGTCGAGGCCGCCGCCGCCGAGCTCCTCGCCGCCGCCGGCCCGGACGACGGCGCGGTCCGGCTCGTGGTGGCGCCGATGGTGGCGGGGAGCCGCGAGCTGCTGGCCGGCGCGTACCAGGACCCGCAGTTCGGCCCGTGCGTGCTCGTCGGCGTCGGTGGCGTCCTCGCGGAAGCCCTCGACGACGTGGCCGTGCGGCTCGCCCCCATCGAGGCACGCGACGGCCACGAGATGCTCGACGACCTCCGGGCCGCCGCGATCCTCGGCCCCTTCCGCGGCGAGCCGGCCGTGGACCGCGAGCGCCTCGTCGCCATCCTCCTCGCCCTCTCGGAGCTGGTGACGACCCGCCCCGACGTCGCGGCGGTCGACGTGAACCCCCTCGTCGTCGTCGACGGGCGCCCGGTCGCGGTCGACGCCCTCGTCGAGCTCCGGACGTGACCGCCCGCATCGACCCCCGGCGGTTCGGCGCGCTCTTCGACCCCCGGGGCGTGCTCGTCGCCGGCGTCTCCTCGCACCCCGGCAAGTTCGGGTTCGTGGCGCTGCACAACATCCTCACCCAGGGCTACGACGGCGCCGTCTTCGGGACCAACCGTGAGGGCGGCGAGGTGCTCGGGCTCAGGATGCTCCGCTCCGCCGACGACCTGCCGGCCGACGCCATCGTCGACCTCGTGTTCGTGTGCACCCCGGCGGCGGCGAACGCCGAGGTGCTGAGGGCCTGCGCCCGCCGGGGCGTCGGGGCCGCCTTCGTCACGTCAGCCGGGTACGGGGAGGCGGGGGAGCCGGGGCGGCGCGCCGAGCGCGAGCTCGTCGCCCTCGCCGACGAGCTCGGGCTGCTGCTGGCGGGCCCGAACGGGCAAGGGCTGGTGTCGACGCCGTCGCGCCTCTGCGCGCAGATCGTCGCGCCCTACCCGCCCGCGGGCGGCGTGGCGATCGTGAGCCAGTCCGGCAACTTCGTGTCGTCGTTCCAGAACCTCGCGCGCGCCACCGGCGTCGGCGTCAGCCGGGCCGTGTCCGCGGGCAACGCCGCCGCGCTCACCGTGCCCGACTTCCTCGAGTACTACGCCGCCGACGAGCACACCCGGGTCGCGCTCGCCTACGTGGAGGGCGTCGGCGACGGCCGGGCGCTCTTCGAGCGTCTCCGAGCGGTGGCCGCCGCCAAGCCCCTGGTCGTGTTGAAGGGCGGCACCACGCCCGGCGGCGAGCGCGCCGCGGCCTCGCACACCGGTGCCCTCGCCAGCGACGACCGCGTCTTCGACGGCATGTGCCGGCAGGCCGGCGTGACGCGCGCGGCGACGGTGGAGGACGCGTGGGAAGCCGCAGCGACGTTCGCGACCCAGCCGCTGCCGCGCGGCCCCCGGGTGGCCGTGGTCACGACCGCCGGCGGCTGGGGGGTCGTCACCGCCGACGCCATCGCCCGGTCCGACCTCGAGCTCGTCGCGCTGCCCGACGACCTGCGGCGCGCCATCGACGAGCGGCTGCCGCCCCGGTGGAGCCGGAACAACCCGATCGACCTCGCCGGCGGCGAGACGCGGGATACCGTGCCCGAGGTGCTGGACCTCGTCGTTCGTCACCCCGACGTCGACGCGGTCATCTACCTCGGCGTCGGCATCCAGTCGAACCAGGCCCGGCTCTTCCGTGAGGGCCGGTTCCGAGACGAGCCCGACGTCGAGCGGATCGTCGCCTACCACGAGCGTCAGGACGAGCGCTTCGCGCGCGCGGCGGCCGAGGCCTCCGACGCCACCGGGAAGCCGGTGCTGACCGCGACCGAGCTCACGGTCGCCGACCCGACGAACCCCGGTCCCCGCACCGTTCGGGCCACCGGCCGGCTCTGCTACCCGTCCTCGCAGCGGGCCGTGCGGGCCCTCGGTCACCTCTGGCGGCGCGCCCTCCAGCTGCAGGCCCGGGCCCGGTGAGCCCCACGGCGTGGCGCGCGGTCGCGGCCGGGCTCGGCGTTGCCGGGCTCGTTTGCCTCGGGCTGGCGGTCCCCGCGAGCCGCGCCAGCGGCGGCGCGCCGAACGGCTCCCTCGGCACCCCGCTCTGGTCGGCCCGGCGGGTGCCCACGCTCGTCGGGGACGCCGCCGCGGCCCAGCATCTCCAGCGCGCGCTCGACGGCGACGTCGGTGGCGTGGCCGCCAGTTGCTTCGTGGTCGCGGAGGGGCGGCAGCCGCTCGTGGCGCACGCGCCCGACAGCGCCCTCATCCCGGCCAGCACCGAGAAGCTCCTCACCGCGACCGCGGCGCTGCACGTCCTCGGCCCCGACTTCCGGTACGAGACCAAGGTCGTCGCGGCCGCCCCGCCGGCCGGCGGCACCGAGCCGCAGGTGTGGATGGTCGGCGCCGGCGATTCGGTGCTCGCCACCGGCGACTTCGCCGCCTACCTCCAGAGCCAGCCCACCACCCACAACGTCGCGGTCACGACGCGGCTCGAGCCGCTCGCCGACGCCATCGTGAACCAGGGCGTCCGCAGCATCCCCGGGGGCGTCGTCGGTGACGACGCGCGCTACGACGCGCAGCGGTACCTCCCGAGCTGGCCCCCGAGCTACCGCACCGATCCCGATATCGGGCCGCTCGGCGCGCTGACCGTCAACGGCGGCTACAAGCTGGTCGGCGGCAGCCGGCTCGTGCCCGTCGACGACCCGGCCCTGGCGGCCGCGCAGACGCTCACCCAGCTCCTCCAAGCCCGCGGCGTGCAGGTCGGCCCCGCGAGCGCCCATCAACCCCCGCCCGCGGCGCCCGCCACCGTGGCGTCGGTGAGCTCGCCGCCGCTTCGCGACATCCTCACCTCCGACCTCCGCGCCAGCAACAACCTGACCGGGGAGCTGCTCGTGAAGGAGCTCGGTGTCCGGGTCGGCGGACAGGGAACGACGAGCGCCGGCGTGCGCGCCATCACCAGCACGCTCCAGGGCCTCGGCGTCCCGACGTCCGGTCTCAGCCTCGTCGACGGGTCCGGCCTCGACCGCGGCGACCGGGTCAGCTGCCGCACGCTCGCCGGCGTCCTCGACCTCGCGGCGCAGCCGGCGTTCCGCACCATCCTCGACGCGCTGCCGGTGGCCGGCGAGCAGGGCACCCTCGCCGGCCGCCTCCAGGGCACGCCGCTCGCCGGGAAGCTCCGCGCCAAGACGGGGACGCTGAGCGGGGTGGGCGGCCTCGCGGGCGTGCTCGACGTCGGGCGACCGCTGCGCTTCGCGCTGCTGCTGAACGGCAACCTGACCCTGGCCCAGGCCATGGACGCTCGCGAGCGCTTCGCCGTCACGCTCGCCACCTTCCCCGACATCTCGGGGGATGCCCTGGTGCCCGCCCCCGCGGCGGTCACCCCGCGGACGGGGTGAGGCCCGCGGGCCGGGGCGGCTCCGTAGGCTCCGCGGCCTTGGTGCGAACCCCGGGTCGACTCGGCGCGCCCGCGCGCGCTCCGCGAGCGGCGCGCGCCGTCACGCATCGCGGGCGCACGAGCCGGGCCGCGGCGACCGGCCTCGCGAGCGCGCTCCTCCTGCTCGCCGCCTGCGGTGGCTCCGGGACCACAGCCTCGACGCCGTCGGTGCGCGTCGTACCCGGTATGCCGTCCGTCGTCGACGCCCGCAACCTGTACAGCGAGATCGGCGTCGGCCGGCTGAGCCCGGCGACGAAGGGCGCCCGGTTCCGCGTCTACGTCCCGAACCTGAAGTCGAACGACGTCTACGTCATCGATCCCAAGACCCTGCAGGTCGTCGACCGCTACCCGTCCGGCGGCATCGACCCCCAGCACGTGGTGCCGTCCTACGACCTCAAGACCCTCTGGATCGCCAACGAGGACGTCCCCGGCTCGGCCGGCACCGTGGTCCCGATCGACCCGCGGACCGGCAAGCCGGGCGACCCGATCGCGGTCGACAACCCGTACAACCTGTACTTCACGCCCGACGGTCGCTCCGTGATCGTCGTCGCCGAGCAGCGGAAGCGCCTCGACTTCCTCGACCCGCACACGTTCGCCTTCCAGGCGACGCTTCCCCTCCCGGGCTGCGCCGGCCCGAACCACGGCGACTTCTCGATCGACGGGTCGTACCTGATCCTGTCGTGCGAGTTCGAGCGCGGCCTCGTGAAGGTCGACTGGCGTCGCCACGCCGTCCTCGGCTACCTGCGGGTCGCGGCGGACGCGGTGCCCCAGGACGTGCGCGTGTCGCCGAGCGGCGCCACGTTCTACGTCGCTGACCTCCAACGGGGCGGCCTGTACACCGTCGACGGCAACCGGTTCGCGGTGACCGGCTTCATCCCCACCACCATCGGCGCCCACGGCCTCGTCGTCAGCCGCGACGGCACGAAGCTCTACGTCGCCAACCGCGGGTCCCAGACCCAGGGGGTGGGGCCGGGCCACGGGCCCGGCTCGGTGAGCGTGCTCGACTTCGCGACGAACCAGGTCGTCGCCACGTGGCCCATCCCCGGCGGGGGAAGCCCGGACATGGGCAACGTCACGCCCGACGGTCGCCAGCTCTTCGTGAGCGGTCGGTTCGACGACGTCGTCTACGTCTTCGACACCAAGACCGGAGCCGAGCGGACCATCCCGGTGGGCCGTGAGCCCCACGGCGTGGCGGTCTGGCCCCAGCCCGGGCGCTACTCGCTGGGTCACACCGGCAACATGCGCTGAGGCCGCGCACGCGGCCCGGGGCGCGGCGGCGCTCCCACCGTAGACTCCGCCGCGATGGCCGACCCTGACGCCCCCGCCGCGGACGTCCCGCTGCCGCAGCTCGTGCTCGAGCTGCGCGACCTCGTCGTCGCGTACTTCCGGCAAGAGACCGTCGTCCCGCTGCAGAGCCTCGGCCGGTACGTCCTGTTCGGGCTGGCCGGTGCGTTCCTGCTCGGCACCGGGGTCATCCTCCTCGGCGTCGGCTCGTTGCGGCTGCTGCAAGCCGAGACCGGCAGCACGTTCAGCGGCGACTGGTCGTGGGCGCCCTACGGCATCGTGTTCGTCGCGCTGTGTGTCGGTGGCGCCGTCACCTGGCGAGCGCGCCGAGCCCGCCGCGCCCGAGCCTGAGGAGGCCCGCGAATGTCCAAGACCGAAGCCGCTCGCCCGATCACCCGCGACGACATCGAAGCCAAGCTCCGGCAGCTGCAGCGGAGCACCGAGGCCGGCGCCGAGGCCGCCCGCGGCGCCGGCGTGGCTGGCGGCATCGCCGCCGCGCTCCTGCTCATCGTCGTCGCCTACCTGCTCGGTCGACATCGCGGGAGGAAGCGCCGCTCGATCATCGAGATCCGGCGGATCTGACGCGCCATGGGTCTCCTCGGGCGATACGCCCGCGCCCGCCGCGACCTCTTTCTTGCTCGCGCCGCGGCCGCCGCGTTGCGCCGTGGCGTCCGGGGGTCGCGGGGCTGGCTCGTCGTCGGCGTCAGCCTCGGCGCCGTCGGGGTGTTGCGTCGTGTCCTCGCCGAGCCGGGAGCGCACGCGGCGATCGAGCTGCACTCGGGCGACGCCCTCGAGGTCCGGGTCGTGGAGCCGGCCGCGCGCTGACGGCGCGGACGCTCCCCACCGGTACCCTGGACGCCCCGATGAAGGTCCTGCTCCGCAACCCGCGGCGCGAGCTCGACGTCGACGGGCCGATCACGGTCGCCGCGCTCCTCCAGCGCCTCGAGCTGAGCCCGGAGGCCGTGCTCGTCATCGCCGGCGACGAGCTCGTCGCCCGCGACGCCCGCCTCGAGGACGCCACGACGGTCGAGATCCGCCCCGTCATCTCTGGCGGGGCAACCCGGTGAAGTGCCGCGTCTGTCGTGGCCCGGCCGTCATCGACGTCCGTCGGCACAACGCCGCGTTCTGCCGCGACCACTTCCTCGTGCACTGCCGCCAGCAGGTGCAGCGCGCCGTCGCCGACCACGACATGCTCGACGCCGGTGACCGGGTCCTCGTCGCCGTCTCGGGGGGCAAGGACTCGCTCGGGCTCTGGGACCTCCTCGGCGGGCTCGGCGTCGCCGCCGACGGCCTGTACCTCGGGCTCGGGATCGGCGACTACTCCGAGGACTCCGGGCGCTACGCCCGCGAGTACGCCGGGGACCACGGCCTGACCCTCCACGAGGTCGACCTCGACGCCGACTGGGGCTTCACGGTCCCCGACGCCGCCGCCGCCACCCATCGCGTCCCCTGCAGCGCCTGCGGGCTGTCGAAGCGACACCTGTTCAACGCGTTCGCGCTCGAGCGCGGCTACGACGTCGTCGCGACCGGGCACAACCTCGACGACGAGGCCGCGGTGCTCCTCGGGAACGTCCTCCGCTGGGAGACCGAGTACCTCGCCCGGCAGCAGCCGGTGCTGCCGGCCGGGCCCGGGTTCGTGCGCAAGGTGAAGCCCCTGGTGCGGCTCGGGGAGCGCGAGATGGCGGCCTACTGCGTGCTCCGACGCATCGACTACCAGGTCGAGGAGTGCCCGATGGCGGCCGGCAACCGCCACCTGCACTACAAGGAGGTGCTGAACGCGCTCGAGGGACGCTCGCCCGGCACGAAGGCCGCGTTCTTCCAGGGCTTCGTCGAGCGGGGCCACCCTCGGTTCGCCGACGCCGCCGTCGCCGACGACGCGCCGCTCGGGCGCTGCGCCGAGTGCGGCGCGCCGACCACGGGCGCGGTGTGCGCCTTCTGTCGGCTCCGCGCCCGCGCCAGTCGACCGTCGTGAGCGGCCGGTTCGCGCGTGGCGACCTCGTGCTCCTCGTCGACTCGAAGCGGCGGCGTCACCTCGTCACCCTCGAGCCGGGGGGCGAGTTCCACTCCCACGCCGGCATCGTCCGCCACGACGACCTGCTCGGCCGGGACGAGGGGACGACCGTGCGCACGACGCTCGGGGCTCGCATCGTCGCCGTGCGCCCGACCCTCGCCGAGTACGTGCTGGAGATGCCCCGAGGCGCCCAGGTCATCTACCCGAAGGACCTCGGCCCGATCCTCATGCTCGCCGACGTCTTCCCCGGCGCGCGCGTCCTCGAGTCGGGTGTCGGGTCCGGCGCGCTCACCCTGACGCTGCTCCGAGCGGTCGGCCCGACCGGGCACGTCACCGGCTACGAGCTGCGCGAGGACTTCGCGACCCGGGCCCGCAGCAACGTCGAGCGGCTGCTCGGCGCCGACCTGCCCCTGCGCGTCGAGGTTCGGGACGTGTACGAGGGCGTGGACGAGGAGCAGCTCGACCGCATCGTCCTCGACCTGCCCGAGCCGTGGCGCGTCGTGAAGCACGCCGAGGTCGCACTGAGGCCCGGCGGGATCGTCGTCGCGTACCTGCCCACGATCGGGCAGGTGGCGCGCCTGCGCGAGGAGCTGGCCGGGTCCGCCTTCGGCATGGCCCAGACCCTGGAGGTCATCCAGCGGGGCTGGCACGTGGACGGCCAGTCGGTGCGTCCGGACCACCGCATGGTCGGTCACACCGGCTTCCTGACCCACGCCCGCCTGCTGGGCTCGACGGGGTGAACCTCCTCGACCTGCTCCTGGTCGTCGCGATCGCCGCCGCCGCCTACAGCGGCTACCGGTTCGGGTTCGCGGCCCGGGCGCTGTCGTGGGCCGGGCTGGCCGGCGGCCTGGTCCTCGGCGTCGAGTTCGTCGACGACGTCGCCCGGTCGCTGCAGGGGTCGACCCCGCGGACCCGGCTGCTCGCCTCGCTCGCCTTCCTGCTGTTCGTCGCCGTCGCCGGCCAGAGCCTCGGCATCGCCGTCGGGTCGGTCGTGCGGCGGCACATCCCGGCGTTCGGCGGCATCCGGTTGGCCGACCGGGTCGCCGGCGCCGCCGCCGGCGTCTTCGGCGTCCTCGTCGCCATGTGGCTCCTGATTCCCGGCCTGGCGAACGCGCCGGGATGGCCCGCCCGGGCCGTCCGGGGCTCGGCGATCGTCCGCGAGATCGACCGCGTCGCCCCCACGCCGCCGTCGGCGCTCGCCACCCTCGGCCGCCTGGTCGGAGCGGGCTCGTTCCCCGAGGTGTTCCGGCGGCTCACCAGCCCCGACGTGGGGACACCCCCCGCCGGGGGGGTCCCAGCGCTCGTCGCGGCCCGGGTCGAGGCGTCAGTCGTGAAGGTGCAGGGCCGCGCCTGCGACGTCATCCAGCAGGGCAGCGGCGTCGTCGTCGGCAACGGGGTCGTGGTCACGAACGCGCACGTGGTGGCGGGGGAGCGCTCGACGACGGTGCTCGTGCCGCGACGAGGCCAGCTCGACGCCACCGTCGTCGCGTTCGACCCGGCGCGGGACGTGGCGGTGCTGCGCGTCGCTCGCGGGGAGAGCCCCCTGGCGGTCGCCGACGCCCAGGTCGACGAGCACGGCGGAGTGTTCGGCTACCCGGGGGGCGGCCCGCTGCAGGAGGCGCCGGCGCGCGTCGCCCAGCGGATCGTCGCCGAGGGCAGCGACATCTACCACTCGGCGCCGACCCGCCGCGACGTGCTCGTCCTGGCGGCGCGGCTGATGCCGGGCAACTCGGGCGGCCCGGTCGTCGACGACCGAGGTCGGGTGATCGGGATCGCGTTCGCGGTCGACCCCGGGGCCGCGTCCACGTCCTACGCGCTGGCGGTCGACGAGATGAACGCGGTGCTGCTGCCGGTCGTGGCCTCGGGCGCCAGCGCGCCGGTTGGCACGGGCTCGTGCCTGCAGGGCTGACGCGAAGCGGCCCGGGCGGGGGCCCGGGCCGGAGCGGCGGACGGGCCCGTCAGGCGGGCCCGCGGTGGGTCAGTCGACCTCGATGAAGATGCACTCGCCGGGGCACTCCTCGGCCGCCTCGATCACGGCCTCCTCGAGGCCGCCGGGGACGCCGGCCAGCCCCTCGGCGCCACCGGGGTCGCTGAAGACCTTGCCGCTCTCCTTGACGTACGCGAGCCCGTCGTCGAGCAGCGTGAAGACGTCGGGGGCGATCTCCTCGCAGAGACCGTCGCCCGTGCAGAGGTCCTGGTCGATCCAGACCTTCATCGCCACCTACTCCTGGCTGGGGACAGGGCCGCGGCGGGCCCTTCAGGACCTGAGCGTAGCCGATCCGGCCGTCATTTCTCAAGCGCAGGCGGGGTAAATTTGCGGGCGTTCGCATGCCCCGATGCGCTGGAATCCGGCGTGTAGTGTCCGGCCGAGACCCGGACGGTTCGAGTACCGGGAGGAGGTGGCACGTGGCCCCGGAGCACGAGCGACGCCTCGCCGAGTACGAGCGTCAGGTCGGAGAGCTCCAGTCGCAGGTCAAGGCGCTGGAGGAGGAGGTCGTGATCCTCCGCCGCCGCCTCCAGGACGCCCCGAAGCGGGTCCGGACCCTCGAGGAGCGCCTCCTCGAGACGAAGGGGCAGCTGGCCCAGGCCGTCTCCCAGAACGAGCGCCTCTCCGCGACGCTCCGTGAGGCGCGTGAGCACATCGCGGCGCTGCGCGAGGAGGTCGAGAAGCTCACGATGCCGCCGTCGGCCTACGGCGCGTTCCTCGGCTCGAACGACGACGGCACCGTCGACATCTTCACCGCCGGGCGCAAGATGCGGGTCTCGGTCCACCCCGAGGTCGACGTGGAGGCCCTCGAGCGCGGCCAGGAGGTCGCCCTCAACGAGTCACTGAACGTGGTGCTCGCCCGCGGCCTCGAGGTGTCGGGTGAGGTGGTCGTCCTGAAGGAGATGCTCGAAGACGAGCGAAGGGTCCTCGTCGTCGGGCGAGCCGACGAGGAGCGGGTGTGCGAGCTCGCCGGCGCGCTCGTGGGCCAGCCGATCCGGGTCGGCGACCACCTCCTGTACGACACCCGCTCGGGCCTGGTGGTGGAGCGGCTGCCCCGCCCCGAGGTCGAGGAGCTCGTCCTCGAGGAGGTGCCCGACGTCAGCTACCAGGACGTCGGCGGCCTCGACAACCAGATCGAGCAGATCCGCGACGCGGTCGAGCTGCCGTACCTCTACGCGGAGCTGTTCCAGGAGCACCAGCTGCAGCCGCCGAAGGGGATCCTCCTGTACGGGCCCCCCGGGTGCGGCAAGACGCTGATCGCCAAGGCCGTCGCGAACTCGCTGGCCAAGCGCGTCGCCGAGAAGACCCAGAACGCGTCGGCCCGCTCGTACTTCCTGAACATCAAGGGCCCGGAGCTGCTCAACAAGTACGTGGGCGAGACCGAGCGCCAGATCCGGCTCATCTTCCAGCGCGCCCGCGAGAAGTCCGAGGAGGGCGTCCCCGTCATCGTCTTCTTCGACGAGATGGACTCGCTGTTCCGGACCCGGGGCACGGGGATCTCGTCGGACATCGAGAGCACGATCGTGCCGCAGCTGCTGGCCGAGATCGACGGCGTCGAGAGCCTGAAGAACGTGATCGTCATCGGCGCGTCGAACCGCGAGGATCTCATCGACCCCGCCATCCTCCGGCCCGGTCGCCTCGACGTGAAGATCAAGATCGAGCGCCCGGACCAGGCCAGCGCCAAGCAGATCTTCTCCCGCTACCTGACCGTGGCGCTGCCGCTCGCCGAGGCCGAGGCCAGCGCCCACGGGACCCCGGCCGAGGCGGTCGAGCAGATGATCGGCGCCGCCGTCACCCACATGTACAGCGACGAGGACGACAACCAGTTCCTCGAGGTCACCTACCAGAACGGGGACAAGGAGATCCTCTACTTCCGGGACTTCGCCTCGGGCGCCATGATCGAGAACATCGTGCGCCGCGCCAAGAAGCTGTCGATCAAGCGGCAGATCGAGGGGGGGCCGAAGGGCATCGGCACCGACGATCTCATCGCGTCGATCCGACAGGAGTTCCGCGAGCACGAGGACCTGCCGAACACGACGAACCCCGACGACTGGGCGAAGATCTCGGGCAAGAAGGGCGAGCGGATCGTGTTCGTCCGCACCCTCCTCGCCGAGGGCGACGAGGCCACCGGCGGACGCCAGATCGAGCGGGTCACGACCGGCCAGTACCTCTAACCGAGGGCCGAGGACCCGAGCGCGCCGTCGGTAGGCTGGAGTTCGTGGCCGTCCCCAAAGTCTGCGGCACGGAGACCGAGTACGGCGTGGTGCTGCGCGGCGCCCCCGACCCGAACCCGGTGCTGGCGTCGTCGGTGCTCATCAACAGCTACGTCGAGCAGCGCAAGGTCGGCTGGGACTTCGAGGACGAGAGCCCCGGCCGTGACGCCCGCGGCTACGCGCGGGAGGGCACCCAGGCTCCCGAGATCGAGACCCACCTCGTCAACACGGTCCTGACGAACGGCGCCCGGTACTACGTCGACCACGCCCACCCCGAGTACTCGACGCCGGAGTGCGCCGACGCGCTCGAGCTGGTGCTGGCCGACAAGGCGGGCGAGCGAGTGCTGGCCCGCTCGATGCAGGCCGCCGGTCGGCTCCTCGAGCCCGGGCAGTCGATCGTGGTCTACAAGAACAACTCCGACGGCAAGGGCAACTCGTACGGGTGCCACGAGAACTACCTCGTCGACCGGGCGGTCCCGTTCTCGAGCCTCGTGCGATACCTGCTCCCGTGGTTCGTCACCCGGCAGGTCTTCACCGGGGCCGGCAAGGTGGGCTCCGAGAACGGCGCCGCGCCCGTCGACTACCAGCTGAGCCAGCGGGCTGACTTCTTCGAGGAGGAGGTGGGGCTCGAGACCACGCTGAAGCGCCCGATCGTCAACACCCGCGACGAGCCGCACGCCGACCCGCAGCAGTACCGGCGGCTGCACGTGATCGCCGGTGACGCCAACCTCTGCGAGGTGGCGACGTTCCTGAAGGTGGGCACGACCGCCGTCGTCCTCGGCATGATCGAGGACGAGTTCCTCGACCTCGGGATGGCGGGCACCCGCAAGGAGTGGTCGCTCGCCGGGCCGGTCCCCGCGATGCGCACCGTCTCGCACGACCCGACCTGTCGCGCCACCGTCGAGCTCGCCGACGGCAGCCGCATGACCGCGGTCGAGCTCCAGTGGGAGTTCCTCCGGCTGGCCCAGAAGTACGCCGACGAGACCGGGCTCGAGCTGTGCGGCGGCGAGGACGTCGGCGGCCAGGTCCTCACCCGGTGGGAGGCGGTCCTCGGCGGGCTGGAGCGGGACCCGGCGTCCCTCGACGGGCAGCTGGACTGGGTCACGAAGCGGACCCTCCTCGACGCCTACGTGGCTCGGGACTCCCTGTCCTGGAGCGACCCGAAGCTCGCCCTCCTCGACCTGCAGTACCACGACGTGCGCCCCGACCGCTCCCTCTACGAGCGGCTCGTGCGCGCCGGCAACGTCGAGCGGCTCGTCGACGAGGCCGACGTGCTCCAGGCCATCACCGAGCCGCCCGGCTCGACCCGGGCCTACTTTCGGGGCATGTGCCTCGCCCGCTGGCCCGAGGCGGTGGTCGCCGCCAACTGGGACAGCCTCATCCTCGACGTGGGCGGCGACCCGCTCAAGCGCATCCCGATGATGGAGCCGCTCCGGGGCACCCGAGCGCACGTCAAGCCGCTGTTCGAGAGCGTCGATACTCCGGCCGAGCTCGTCGCCCGGCTGGCGTCGTAGTCTGACGCCCGGAGGAACCTCGATGGCCGAACAGCAACGCCGACAACGCCCAGCGCCGAAGGAGCGCGTGGAGGAGACCGAGGAGCTCCCCGCGACGTCCGAGCGCGGCGAGAAGCTGAAGGACGAGCTCGACGACCTCCTGGACGAGATCGACGAGGTGCTCGAGTCGAACGCCGAGGACTTCGTGAAGTCGTACGTCCAGAAAGGTGGTCAATAGGCGGTTTGTCCGCTTCTTGACCCCGTGTAGGCTCGCTCGGTGCCCGGTGAGTCGCCCCTCCCGAACTTTCCCGCCGGCGGCGACCCGGGGCCCTCGTTCGTCGACCTGCTGCGCCGGACGGGAACGGGCGCCGACCCCCTGCCCGCGGGCGGCGACGGGACCCCGGGCCTGATCGCCCCGCACGGCACCACGGTCCTCGCCATCCGCTACGGCGAGGGGGTGGTGATGGCCGGCGACCGCCGCGCCACCTCCGGCCTGGCGATCGCCAGCCGCCGCATCGAGAAGGTGTTCCCGGCCGACGACACCTCCGGCGTCGCCATCGCCGGCGTCGCCGGCCCGTCGGTGGAGCTGGTCCGGCTGTTCCAGACCCAGCTCGAGCACTACGAGAAGATCGAGGGCGAGCCGCTCTCGCTCGAGGGGAAGGCGAACCAGCTCGGCCAGCTCGTGCGCAGCAACCTGCCGGCCGCCCTGCAGGGGCTCGTCGTGGTGCCGCTCTTCGCCGGGTTCGACGAGCGGCGCCACCGGGGGCGGGTGTTCAGCTTCGACGTGACCGGCGGCAAGTACGAGGAGTCGGACTTCACGGCCAACGGCTCCGGCGGCGTGCACGCCCGCAACTGGATCAAGGCCACGTGGCGGGTCGACCTGGGACGGGACGAGGCGATCGACCTCGCCCTCCGGGCGCTGTTCGCGGCGGCCGACGAGGACGCCGCCACCGGCGGCCCCGACCTCATCCGACGGATCTTCCCCACCGTCGCCGTGATCGACCCCACCGGGTTCCAGGCCATCGACGACGACGCGATCGCTCAGCGCTCGGACGCGCTGATCGGCGGGCGCGAGGAGGGGGGCGGCCTATGACCATGCCCTTCTACGTGCCGCCCGAGCAGGTGATGAAGGACCGCGCCGACTACGCGCGCAAGGGCATCGCCCGTGGCCGCAGCCTCATCGCGATGAGCGCCAGCGAGGGGATCGTGATCGTCGCCGAGAACCCCTCTCGCACGCTCTACAAGATCAGCGAGATCTACGACCACATCGCGTTCGCCGGGGTCGGCAAGTACAACGAGTTCGAGATGCTGCGGATCGCCGGCGTCCGGCAGGCTGACATCAAGGGCTACTCGTTCGCCCGCGAGGACGTGAACGCCCGCTCCCTCGCGAACGCGTACGCGCAGACGCTCGGTCAGGTCTTCACGCACGAGATGAAGCCCTACGAGGTCGAGATCCTCGTCGCGCAGGTGGGCGCCACGCCCGACGACGACGAGATGTTCCACATCCTCTACGACGGCGTCGTCATGGACAAGGAGGGCTTCACCGTCCTCGGCGGGCAGGCCGACGCGGTCAGCGGGGTGATGGAGGAGCGCTACCAGCCCGACCTCGACCTCGCGGGCGCGGTCCGGCTCGGCGCGTCGGTCCTGGCCGGCAGCGACGGGACGCCGCTCGCCGCGAGCCAGCTCGAGGTGGCGCTCCTCGACCGCCGTCGCCCCCGCCGCGCCTTCCACCGGGTCAAGGGCAGCGAGCTCGAGGGTCTCCTCGCCGCCGCCTGAGCCCTAGCCCGCGAGCATCCGCAGCAGCGGCGTCAGCCCCGCCACCAGGAGGAGGGCCAGCGCCACCCACGCGATCCACCGGCGGGATCGGGTCGCGTCCGGACCGGCCCACTCGCGCGGGGCGGCCAGGGCGGCGTCGACCTCGGTGGCGAGCATGACGAGCTCGGCGTCGTCGAGCTGATCGGCGGGGACGAACACGTCCACCCGGGCCATCTCGCCGATGTTGAACCCGTACGGACCGCCGAGCGCGCCCCGCAGCTGGACGTCGATGCCCTCGGACTGGAGGCGGGCCGCCACGAGGTGGGCCCCGAAGGACCCGCTGATCGACGTGAGCCGAGCCATCGGGATCACGTCCCGGCAGCCTACGACGGCCGGCCCGCCGATCCGGCGGTGTGATCACGGCTGCCGCGGGGCCTCGGGCCGGGTGGTCTAGAACGGGTGGCGGATGCGTCGCACCGTCGCGGGAGCCCTCGCCGTGCTCGCCGCCGCGGCCGTGGTCGGCGCCGCCGCCGCCGGCGCCACGCCGAGGAAGCAGTCGCCGGCGAAGTACGCCAAGACCGTGTGCGGGACGTACTCGCAGCTGGAGAGCGCCTTCCGCCAGTACGCCGACGGGATCGGCACGCTCGACCCGAGCCAGAACGGCGCCTACGAGCTCCAAGCCGCGGCCAAGACCAACGCCCTCCTGGCGACGGTCAAGGCCGGCGAGGCGACGCTGCAGGGCGCCTACCCCGACGTCGCGCACGGCAAGCGGGTCGGCGTGCTGCTCACCGCGAACGCCACCGAGATCGACGGCGCCGTGACCGCGGCGCTGCAGCAGCTGCAGTTCGGCGGGGCGGCCGCGGTGGTGCAGTTCCAGGTCGCGATCCAGACCCTCGGGTCCAAGATCACGGACCCGTTCAGCCAGGTGAAGGACCGCAACCTGATCAGCGCCTTCCAGAAGGAGAGGTCCTGCAAGGACGTCGTCCACGTCGTCCCGGCCTGACCGGCCCGTCGAGGGGGACGGAGCCCGAGGCGCCCGGGTCGAGGCCGGTACGCTCGGGGGGTGGAGCGCCGCATCTTCGGGCTCGAGAACGAGTACGGGGTCACGTGCACCCTGCGCGGGCAGCGGCGTCTGAGCCCGGACGAGGTCGCTCGGTACCTGTTCCGCCGGGTGGTCTCCTGGGGCCGCTCCAGCAACGTGTTCCTCGAGAACGGCGCCCGGCTCTACCTCGACGTCGGCAGCCACCCCGAGTACGCCACCCCCGAGTGCGACTCGATCGCCGACCTCGTCGTGCACGACAAGGCGGGGGAGCGCATCCTCGAGGGGCTGGTGCGGAGCGCCGAGCAGCGGCTCCGCGAGGAGGGGATCCGGGGCGAGGTCTTCCTCTTCAAGAACAACACCGACTCGGCGGGGAACTCGTACGGGTGCCACGAGAACTACCTGGTCGAGCGGGAGGGCGACTTCACGAAGTTCACGGACGTCCTGATCCCGTTCCTCGTGACCCGCCAGGTCTACGCCGGTGCCGGCAAGGTGCTGCAGACCGCGCGCGGGGCCATGTACTGCATCAGCCAGCGGGCCGAGCACATCTGGGAGGGGGTCTCGAGCGCCACGACCCGGTCCCGGCCGATCATCAACACCCGCGACGAGCCGCACGCCGACGCGGAGCGGTTCCGGCGGCTCCACGTCATCGTGGGCGATTCGAACATGAGCGAGTACACGACGTTCCTGAAGGTCGGGACCTCGTCGATCATGCTGCGCATGCTGGAGGAGGACCCGAGTCCGTGGCGTGACCTGACGCTCGAGAACCCGATCCGGGCGATCCGCGAGATCAGCCACGACATGACCTGTCGCCGACGGGTGCGGCTCGCGAACGGTCGCGAGCTCTCGGCGGTCGAGGTCCAGGCCGAGTACCTGAACCGGGCCCTGCGGTTCGCCAAGAAGCGAGGCCTGGGCCCTCTCGAGCAGCAGGCGCTCGACATGTGGGAGCACGTCATGACCCACCTCGAGAACGACCCGCTGAAGCTCCGGAGCGAGATCGACTGGGTGATCAAGTACCACCTGCTGGAGGCGTACCGCGACCGGCACGACCTGCCGCTCACGCACCCGCAGGTGGCGCTGGTGGACCTCGCCTACCACGACGTGACGCGCGCCCGCTCGCTCTACTACCTGCTGGAGCGGCGGGGGCAGGTCGACCGGACCGCGACCGACGCCGACATCGACGACGCGGTGGCGAACCCGCCCCAGACCACGCGGGCCCGCTTGCGCGGCTCGTTCATCAAGCGGGCGAAGGAGCGCAAGCGCGACTACACCGTGGACTGGGTGCACCTGAAGCTGAACGACCAGGCCCAGCGCACCGTCCTGTGCAAGGACCCGTTCAAGGCGCGTGACGAGCGCGTCGAGCGACTCATCGCGTCTCTCTAGCGGTGAGCTCGACCGGGCGCCTCGAGCGGCTGGTGAACCTGACCGCCACGCTGCTCGACACGCGCCGTCCGCTCACCCTCGAGGAGCTGTCCGATCGCCTCGAGCCGTCGTACCCGGCGGAGAAGGTGGCGCGCCGTCGCGCCTTCGAGCGCGACAAGGAGACGCTCCGCAACCTCGGGGTCCCGGTCCTGACCGTGCCGGTCGACGCGCTGACGAACGAGCTCGGCTACCGGATCCGCCCCGAGGACTACTACCTCGCCGACCCTGGGCTCACCGCGCCGGAGCAGGCCGCGCTGCACGTGGCCGTCACCGCGGTTCGCCTCGAGGGCGGGGACGCCGACGAGGGGCTCCAGAAGCTCGGTGGCGTGGAGGGCGCGCCGGCACCGGTGCTGGCGGCGCTCGAGGTGACGAGCGGCCTCGCCGAGCTCTTCGACGCGGTCGCGAGGCGACGCAGCGTGACGTTCGAGTACCGGGGCGAGGCCCGGTCGCTCGATCCGTACGGCGTCGTGCACCGGTTCGGCCACTGGTACGTCGTCGGGCGCGACCGCGACAAGGACGCGCTCCGGTCCTTCCGCGTGGACCGGCTCGACGGACCGGCGCGAGCGGGGCCCGAGCGCGAGGTCGAGCCGCCCCCCGACTTCGACCTCGCCGCCGCGCTGCGGGCCGACCCGCTGACCTACGGGGACGACGAGCCCGTCCGGGCCCGGGTGCGCGTCGACGCGTCGCGGGCGGCCTGGGTCGTCGACACGCTCGGAGAGCCCGCGGTCGTCGAGCGGGGTGACGACGGCAGCGTCGTCGTCGAGCTGGCGGTCGTGAACCGGGACGCGTTCCGGTCCTTCGTCCTCGGGCTCCTCGAGCACGCCGAGGTCCTCGAGCCGCCCGAGCTGCGCGCGGACGTGGTCGACTGGCTGCGCGCCGCCGCCGGATGACGCCGCCGCCCGCCGCCGCTCGCCTCCGCCGGCTGCTGGCGATGGTGCCGTGGATCCTCACCCACCCGGGCACCACGATCCGCGAGCTGGCCCTGCGCTTCGACGCCCCCGAGGCCGAGGTCGAGGCCGACCTCGAGCTCCTGCCGATGTGCGGCCTGCCGCCGTACACGGCCGATCGGCTCATCGACGTCTGGGTGGGCGAGGACGGCACGGTCGAGATCCGCCTGGCCGAGTACTTCGAGCGCCCGCTGCGCCTCACCCCGTCCGAGGGCGTCGCCCTCCTCGCCGCGGGACGGTCGCTGCTGGCGGTGCCCGGCTCGGACCCGGCCGGCCCGCTGGCGACCGCCCTCGACAAGCTCGAGCGGGCGCTCGGCGCCCAGGGGGCGCTGGCGATCGATGTCGGCACCGGCGACCACCTCGAGCGGCTGACGCGGGCCGCCGAGGCGGGGGAGCAGCTCGAGCTCGACTACTACTCGTTCGCGCGTGACGAGATGACGACCCGGGTCGTCGACCCGATCCGCGTCTTCCACGCCCTCGGCGCCTGGTACCTCGCCGCCTACTGCCACCGGGCGCACGCCGACCGCCTGTTCCGGGTCGACCGGGTCCGTGCCGTCCGTCCGACCGGGGCCCGCGCCGAGACGCACGCCGACGGTGACGACGAGGCGCGCACCGACCTCGTCTACCGACCCGAGCCGTCGGACCCCCGCGTCACGCTGCGCCTCGATCCGGCCGCGGCGTGGGTAGTCGAGAGCCTGCCGACCGAGGACGCCCGGCCGCGACGCGGCGGGGGATGGGACGTCGTGCTGGCCGTCAGCGGGCCCGCGTTCCTCGAGCGGCTGCTCCTGCAGCTCGGGCCGGCGGCGACCGTCGTCGGACCACCCGACGCCGCGGCCGCGCGCGCCGCCGCGGCCCGGCGGATCCTCGCCCGGTACGAGCGGGGCTGATCGCGTGGCGCCGCATCGCACGTGGGAGGATGGGCGCGTGGAGCCGTCCTCGTGACGTCAGTGCCGCCGGGCCCCGAGGCCGACTCGCCGACCCTCCACGACGCCACCTACCTCGCCCCGCACGGAGCGGTCGCCGACACGGCGCCGACCCCGGTCACCGACGACGGGTCCGGACGTCGGCGGACCTCGCGGCGGGACCGGACGAAACGGCTCATCCTCGAGTGGGTCGTGCTCATCGCCGCCGCCCTGCTCATCGCGTTCCTCATCAAGACCTTCCTGTTCCAGGCGTTCTACATCCCGTCGGCGTCGATGGAGCCCACGCTGAAGGTGGGCGACCGGGTGCTCGTCAACAAGCTGAGCTACGACTTCCACGACGTGCACCGCGGCGACGTGGTGGTGTTCAAGGCGCCGCCGAGCGCACAGAGCGGCAACATCCAGGACCTCGTCAAGCGCGTCATCGGGCTCCCCGGCGAGACCGTCACCGGCCGCCCGGACGGCAGCGTCTACGTGAACGGGCGGCGGCTCTCCGAGCCTTACCTCGTGAAGGGCACCCCGACGGACATCCGGGACGTGCCGCCGGGCTGCGGGCGCCCGGCCGACGGGAGCGCGGGGTGTGTCGTCCCCCCCGGGCAGGTCCTCGTGCTCGGTGACAACCGGACGGAGTCGAAGGACGGCCGGGTGTTCGGCCCGATCCGGGAGTCCTCGATCGTCGGGCGGGTCTTCGTGCGCATCTGGCCGCTCGGCAGCTTCTCGTTCCTCTAGTCGGGCGTCGGGTTCGCCCACTCGGCCACGACCGCCACCATGCGCTCGACGTGGTCGGAGTACACGGCGTCCACCCCGTCCTCCAGCATCGCCCGCAGGTGCCGCACCTCCTGGACGTCCCACGCGAAGACGCGGACGTCGAAGCGGTGGAACAGCGACACCAGCCCCTTGTTCCACTCGGTGTGGTGCAGGTTCATGGCGTCGAGACCGGCGTCGGCCACATCGGCGGCGTGCCGCTCCATCGACGCCGGCAGCTTCCGGCGGACCGTCGAGTGCACGAGCCGCACGTCGGGGGCCCGCTCCCGGAGGTCGCGCAGCTCGTCGAAGCGCGGTGAGCACAGCCACGTGCGCGCCGGCACGCCCGCCCGTCGCACGACGTCGATGATCGGCTCGACGACCTGGGCGTCCTTGAGGTCCACCGAGAGCTCGTAGTCGCAGCCGAGCTCGTCGTAGAGGTCGACGAGCCGCGGGACGCCGTGACGGGCGAGCCGGGCCGCCGTCGACTCCTCCACCCGCAGCTTCCAGAGGCCGAACAGCGGGCCGCGCACCCCGGCGTCGTGGGTCAGGACGACCTGCCCGTCGGCGCTCAGCCAGGCGTCGGTCTCCAGCCCTGCCGCGCCCTCGTCGAGGCCGGCGCGGAAGGCCGGGATCGTGTTCTCGGGGTGGAGGAAGCGGGCGCCCCGGTGGGCGAAGGTGATCGGCGGCACGGGGCCGAATCCTGGCCCAACGCCGGCCTCAAGTGCCCTCCGGGGGGTGCCGATGCACGGTCCATGGCAGTCGTGATCAAGGCCGACTGCCCGGGCTGCGGGGTGGTTCGGCTGGGAACCGGCGACCTCACGGTGCGGGTCTGCGCCGACGACGGATCGGGCGCCTACTGCTTCCGGTGCCGGGACTGCGGCGCCGCCGTCAACCACGTCGCGACCCCCTCGGTGTGCGAGCTGCTCGTCATGGCGGGGTGTCGCCAGGTCGAGTGGCGCTGGCCCGAGGAGCTCTCCGAGCGCCGTGACGGCCCCGCGCTCACCGTCGACGACCTCCTCGACTTCCACGTGCTGCTGCGCGACGACGAGTGGAGCGCCCGCCTGGCGGCGCTCACCGACACCGCCGACTCGGGCTGACGGTCCGCCCCGACGGGGGCGCTGCGGGAGGGCGGCGGTACGATCGCGCCGGCCCCGCCCGAAAGGAGCGTTTCGTGTCGCTCGGCCCGGCCGAGAGCCTGTGCGTGCTCGTCGTCACGCCGTGCAGGCCGAGGCGACGCCGGGACGCCGGGCCGGCCCCGCTCCTCACCACGGTGAGCCCCGCCCCGATCCCGCCGACTGACGGTCTCGAGGCCTCGGCGTAGCAGGTGTCCCCGCAGAACCCCGACGGCCGGATGACGGTTGTCGAGCACCTCGCTGAGCTGCGCCGCCGGGTCATCGTGTCGCTGGTCGGGTTCGTGTTCGCGGCGTCGCTGGCCTACTGGTTCGCGCCCGACATCATCCGGTTCTTCCTCCACTACTACACAGACGTCACCCACGGCCGCCAGCAGCACTTCATCTTCACCGGCCCCGTCGACGCGTTCGTGACCCGGCTCAAGGTCGCCACCTACGCCGGGATCATCGGGTCGCTGCCCATCTGGCTGTGGGAGCTGTGGCGCTTCATCAC
>DASZJD010000035.1 GCA_035948415.1 Acidimicrobiia bacterium
CTATCAGCCCAGCGACCGGACAGTCCCCAAACAACGGCGCTATGACGCTAGGGCAGCCCGCGGATACAGCGCCGCGATCAAGCGCGTCCGCCAACACTTGCTCGCGAACGGGGCTTCGCGCGATGGGCTCTGCGGGACGAACGGTGCGCGAGACTCTTTCAGCAAAGCCGAATACGCGGATTCGTCGGTTCAGCACGCGAACGGGGGATGACGTATGGCAGTCATCGGCGACCAGATCATCATCTCAGGAGACGCGCACTTCGCCGAACCTCCCGATCTCTTTCAGACGAGACTTCCGCTTCGGTTACGCGAGCGGGCGCCGCATGCCGTCCGGACCCCAGAAGGCGAGTTCTGGATAAGTGGGCATCTTCGGAACCCGGTAGGTGGCAGCGTTGGGGGATATCAAGCGCCAGACTTCCGAACGGCGATCAAGGCGGGCTACGAGGGCGCGCCGAAGAGCGTCTGGGATCCTGCCGCCCGACTCGAGGAGCAAGATCGGGACACGATTGCAGCCGAGGTGCTCTACTCCTCGTGGGGATTGTTCCTGTTCGGCATGGACGACGACGATCTGCGGGCAGAATGCTTCACCGTCTTCAACGATTGGGCCGGTGAATACTGCTCTGATTATCCGAACCGCCTGAGGGGTGTCGGCCTCTGCGACGTGACCGACCCAGCCACGGCCGTCCGGCACCTCGAGCAGATCAGGCGCCTGGGTTTGAACGGTGCGCTCATCGCGAGCTCGCCGGTGGACGAGCGTCCCTACTACCTCCACGACTATGACCCTGTGTGGTCGGCTGCGGCAGAGCTCGGACTGCCACTGACAATGCACATTCTCACCGGGGCAAAGGGCAAGGGGATGTTGAAATACTCGGCGACACTGCCGGATGGCAGGCCGAGCCCGGAAACACGTGTCCATTACGTCACGAGAGTCGTCGTGGATCTTCAGGCGTCGCTCGCCTACATGATCGCGTCAGGAGTCTTCGATCGACACCCGAACCTAAGAATCGTGCTGGCGGAGACGGACGTAGGGTGGTGGCCCCATTTCATTTACCGGATGGACCACTTCAGCGGGGTACAAGGCATGCAAGAACGGCCTACCCGCGACTATTTCAAGAACAACATCTACGCGACGGTCCAGTTTGAGAGCGATACTCTGCGGCTAGCCAAACAAGAAGTGGGTGCCGACCGCTTCATGTGGGCCAGCGACTATCCGCACATGGACTGTGCCTATCCCGAGGATCGAGACCTCGTGCGGACCATCCTCGCCAGTGGGTTCAGCGATGAGGACGCAGCGTTCATCGCCCGGGATACAGCGGCCGCACTCTACGGGATCGATGTGTCTGCCCTTCAGGTCCCCGCAGACGCCTAAAACGACCGCAGGTCAGGACTTCTATCCCGATCTCATCGACAAAGCGGCGGTGCTCACCTGTCCCCTTGGCATGGAACCACCCACTGCCGGACGGCAACAAACGGGCCGCTTGGGCGGCACTCAGGATGTTCACCGATCTCAACGGCTGCCGCTGGGAACCCGACCCACCCGACATCGACGGGGCCGAGGAAGCGATGCTCGCCGTCGCCGCCAAAAGCATCGACGAGGCGTGGCTCGCCGCCTGGCTCCGCGAGGCGGCACTCGCCGGACGTTTGTCAAGGCCCTCATAACCCGAAGGTCGCGGGTTCAAATCCCGCCCCCGGAACCAACGCCAGGAACACCGGTCAGAGGGGCTTCCGAGCGGGAGGTCCCCTCGATCCGAGGGGGGAAGCAATCGAAACGTTGATCGTTGTCGACCTGTTTCGTTCCTCAGTACTCGCTCTTGAAAGCGAAGTAGGACCCGCGAATGGTTCCGGCCAGCTTCGACTTCTGCCTCGCAAACTTGAACTGCGAGGCAAGCTCCGCGGGGACGTCCATCCCTTCGGAGAGCTTGAACCCTACTGCCCGCTTCTTGGGGTCGTCGACGGTGTACATCACGTTGATCGACAGACCGCTTTCGTAGAAGACGTAGGCCATGCGGATGTTCTCGATCTGGAAGGCAGTAGCTTCGAGAGGGCGAGACGAGATGACGATGTCGCGTTCTTCCTTGAGGATCCGATGTACCCAGTCGATGGTCTTCTTGGCGTTGCTGGCAGGCTGCACCGTGAAGGCGTGGTCGTATTTGCTCTTGAAGTAACGGGCCTCGTTCGCCCGCAGACCAGCGAGCGTCGCCGCGACCGGCGACGACTCCAGACCGACTGTGGAAACAGTGTTGAAGTCCACGGTGTAGGGCATCGAGCTCCCCCTTCTGTCTTCCTTGTCTCAAGACCCGTCAGTTGCCAGATCGAGCTGTCCGCCGCTACTTGAGAAGTTGCTCGACGAGAATGCGGCGTAGCCACTGCTCGTAGCGCTCTCCGCTCCAGCTTCGATCGAAGACCAGGAGGCAGTACACCTCCGGAGACGCAAACGTGTAGATGAGGTCTGCGGCGTCACGCTCTCGAAGGTCCGGTTGTAGGGCGTTGGAGCGAGCGAGTGACCGGGCAATGCGTCGCTGACCTTCTTGACGTTGGCGGGCGATCTCCGCGAGCAGCGAGGCTGCGTCTTCGTCGGCCCTCGCCGCTTCGGCCAGCGTCCGGTGCACTGATGCCACGCGATCCATGACGTCCCGGACGAGTGCTGCGAACTCCGCGAGCTGGTGCTTCGGTTCTTGATCGGAGAGCAGTGCGCGAACGTGCGGGCGGTCCAACATCGCGACCGCTTCGTCGTCTCCGACTACGGACACGTCGAGCACCGCCTTGAGGATGCCGATCTTGGATGAGAACAGGCGGTACACGGTCGCCTGGGGAGTGTCCGAGCGCTCGCTGATCGCCTCGATGGTCGTCGCCGAGTATCCGCGCTCCAGGAAGAGGCTGCGGGCGGCCTCGACGACGGCAGCCCGAGTGCGGCGGGTGCGGGCCTGACGATCTGGCGCTGGGGCCAAGCGCCGGGTCTCGACATCGTGGGTCACGGATGTGAGAGTAGCACTCTCAAAATAAGAGATCTACTCTCGTTTGACTCGCCTCGGAGCTCCACCCCGCGATCCACGACCAAGGAGCAGCGATGGCTCCAGCGCATTCGTCATCCTCGAGGTGCCCGATCCTTCGGCCCCCCTGCGCGAGAAGGCGAAAACCTCTCAGGTTGTCGGGTTTGCTCACGCTGGATGAGCGCGGCGAGTTCCGCCTCGGTTGGATGGTTGTGCGGATGGTGTTTCTTGCACAACGCGTGCGTATGCCCGTCCGGGTCGACCCACGCCTTCCAGCGGAGTCGGTGGCACGAACTCCGGCTCGTTGGTGACAGGAGCGCCGTTGACACCCGCTCGGAAGGAGCCCACGCTAACCACGTGAGGCGCATGTGCCTCGTGACCGCCGTCCTGGCCGCCGTGTGGGCCCTGGCGGGCTGCGACTGGGTCGCGTTCGGGTTCAACGTTGAGAACGTCACGTACAACCCGTCGGAGCCCCGACTAACTACGTCGACAGTAGGACACCTGTCGGTGGCGTGGTCGGCGCCATGCGTGTGCGGGACTTTCGAACCTGCGAACCGGCCGCTGGTCGCGGGCGGGCTGGTCTACGCCTTGAATGGTTACACGACGGCGCCGTATTCGCTGTCGTTGCGTGCACTCGACGCGTCGAGCGGCCAGTTGCGGTGGTCGACGCCGCTGGGTACGAGCGACTTCGGGGACTATCTGGCGGGAGTAGCGAACGGGCTGGTGTACGTGGCGGTGCCGACGGGCGCGGCTCGGGTCGTGGCCGTCGACGCAACCAGCGGAAAGTTGCGCTGGCAGATGACGCCCCCCGCGCCCGGGAGTGGCGCGGTCTCGCTGAGTGTGCCTGTCGTCGATGGTCCGCTCGCCTTCGTCGCGGCGTCGGCGAATGGCGGCAGCGAGATCTCGGCGATCGACGCCGGCGGCGGTGTGGCCTGGTCCGCCACACCAGGTGGAGACGTCGTGAGTGAGAGCCTGACCGCCGATCCCGGTCGCACCCTCTATGTCGTGTCCCGATTGCGGTTCACCGCACCTCCCGGCGGCAGCATCACGCTGTTAACCGGCTACGCCGAGCGCGACGGCACCGTGCAGTCGTCGGTGTCCGTCCAAGTGGACAACGTCACCGACGTTGTGTTCGCGGGGTTCTCCAATGGGCTCGTGTACGGCGCGCAGTCGCCGACCCATGGCCTCGACGGCGTCGCCTTCGCGGTCCATCCCGATACTGGGGCCCTGGCTTGGTCGACCGGCCGACCATCCGGGACGGGTGACTACGTGGTCGAGAGTGCCATCACCCCTACCGTGGTCCTCATCAACCATCCGTACGGGGTCACTGCACGCGACCCGACCTCTGGGGCGGTGCGCTGGCAGGTGACGGACTCCACGGCCGAAGCCGTCGCCGGCGACCTCGTGATCTTCTGGCAGGGCAACATCCGCCGCCTCAGCGACGGAACGCTCGTCGCCACCGCACCCGGCATCGGCGAGCAGCCGGTAGAGCGCACTCCCGCCGCCGGTCACATCTACACATCGACGAGTAGCCATGTATACGCGCTCGCACCATGAGCCCGAAGAACGGATCGGACTGACAGCGATGCACTACTGACAGCGATGCACTGTAGGACGCCTCCCAAACCCACCATGTCCAGCAGAACCGGAGTCGCGCACTGGTTTTCGGACCCGGTGGAACAATCCGGTGAACTCGAGCACCACGAAGGCCCCCGAGCGTTCAGCTCGGGGCCTTGCTGTCGTCACCGGTGCCGCGCGTGATGAGCGAGCGTGTGACACCGGTGTCTGCATTCGAGGAACGCGGGCGCCTCGAGCTGGTCGCGATCCTGGGCGGCTGCCTGCAGTGGTGCTTGCGGGCACCGGCCTGGACGCTGGTGCCCGCCGACCGACCGTGCCAGGGTGGGTCGTGGACGAGATCGTGGCCGCGCTGGCGGCGCAGCAGGACGAGCTGGACGGGATACTCCGCCACGCCACCGATGCCGACTGGGACGCCCCGACGCCGTGTCCAGGATGGACGGTCTCCGACGTCGTGCTGCACCTGGCGCAGACCGACGAGCTGGCGCTGGCGAGCGCAGAGGGCCGCATCGCCGAGGCCGCAGCCAGCTGGACCGGCGCAGACGGGGCCGGCACCGTCGATGACCGCGCCGGGGCGCTCGTAGCCCAGGAGCGCGGCGCCCCACCTCAGCAGGTCCTGGAGCGCTGGCGGGCGGGCGCCTCCGCCGTGCGCCACGCCTTCGAGACCGTCGACCCGAGCGCACGACTGACGTGGGTCGCGGGCCGGCTCGCGGCACGAACGCTCGCGACGACGCGCCTGTGCGAGACGTGGATCCACACCGGCGACGTCGCGGAGGCGCTCGGGGTGGCGCGGGCTCCCGGCCCGCAGCTGGAGCAGATCGCGCGGCTGGCCTGGCGAACGCTGCCGTACGCCTTTGCCCGGGACGGGAAGAAGCTCGCGGGGCCAGTCGCCGTCGAGCTCACCGCGCCGGACGGTGGGAGGTGGGTGTTCGGCGACCCCAGCACCGCGACGACGACCGTCCGCGGCGCTGCGACGGAGTTCTGCGAGGTCGCGGCACGGCGCCGCGACTCCGCCGCCAGCGGTCTGACCGCGACGGGACCCGACGCGCAGAACGTGCTTGGCCTCGTCCGCACCTACGCCTGAGGGGGGTGCGCGCCACGTACCGCGTCCTGCCCTCCTGATCGAGGGGTTCGGCGGTCAGGGTCGCGATCGCGTGCTGGCGGCCCGGGGCGCCGTCACGCGCCGCCTGGGGCGCAGGCGTCCGCGTCTGGCGGTCACCCGAGGACGAGCGAGACGGTCTGCCCGCGTGACGCGCGCCGGTCTCGATCAATGCAAATGGCGCTGCCAGTCTGACGGCACACGATCCCGTGGACCTGGTACGGGCTGATCGAGAGGATGCTGTGCGGGTGCCCTGAGCGCAGGTCCGTCAAAGGCCTCCGAGGTGAGGTAGTTCCAGAACCAGTCTTCACCGGGCTCGAAGCTCTGGACGACCGGATGGCCGGCGCTGGCGGCGTGCTGGCTGGCGTGCTGTGACGGCGAGGAGTCACAGCAGCCGATGTGGCCGCATTGGGCGCAGCGGCGCAGATGGAGCCACCACCCGTCCGTGGCGAGGCACTCGACGCAACCCGTCCCGCTCGGCGGCACGAGCGGATCGATCTCGGCGCTGTTCGTCATGGGCTGCTCCGATGCTCGGTTTCGTTTGGCTCGTCGGCTGGTGCTGGTCGACCTATCTGATCACGCCGTCGCCCGTGGGCGGCTCGACCAGACTCCCCGATGGGCCCAGGCCGCCCACCCTCGCGGCCGGTGTCGCCGGTCAGGTCAGGTGGAGCAACGAGCCGGTGACCGCGAAGCGCAGGCCGTGATCGATGGACGCGAAGGTGGCGAACAACGCGAGGGCTGCGCCGAGAAACGTGACGTTCCTGAGGAAGCTCTGCTGTTGGCTCTGGCGCTGGGCTGGGTCCTCGACCTTCCAGAAGTTGTGGAGGAACCATGCTGCTGGGATCACGAACGCGGCGATCATCAAAGCCCCGAGATCGGCCCAGATCCCGGCCGCGACGGAGAGGGCAGCCGCCGCGAGCCAGGCGCCGGAGGGCCACCCGGCGACCACCGGGACGGGAACGCCGCTCTGCTTGGCGTAGCCGGTCATCATTTGGTGGTTCTTGAAGTGACCGTACGCAGAGTTGGCGAAGAACACGGCGAACAGCACGCGGCCCGCCAGCAGGATCACTCCCGCGGATGTGCTCATGATCGAGTCGGGCCTCTCACGCGAACTTCCGCGGCGCGAGCTGGTCGGCAGGGACGACGCCGAGCCTGCCGGCCTGGAAGTCGTCGATCGCCTCGACAATCTGCTCGCGGGTGTTCATCACAAATGGCCCGTAGTGGGCGATCGGCTCGCGGATCGGCAGGCCGCCGAGCAGGAGGACGTCGAGGGGCTCGGCCTGCCGGTCGGGGGCCGCGACGACGACCTGGTCGCCCGGGCCGAACACGACGAGCTGGCCGTCCTGCACCGGTCGTCCCTCGGCTCCGGCGGTGCCCCGCCCGGTCAGGACGTAGGCCATGGCGCTGAACGCGGGATTCCATGGGACCGAGAGCTGGGCGCCGGGGGCGAGCGTCGCGTGCGCGTACGTGATGGGGGTGTGGGTGACGCCGGGTCCGGTGAACCCGGCGATGTCGCCGGCGATCAGGCGGATCAGCGCACCGCCGTCGTCGGAGGTGAGGAGGAGCAGGTCGTCCCGGGTGATCGCCTGGTAGCGCGGCGGCGTCATCTTGAGCGCCGAGGGGAGGTTGACCCACAGCTGCACGGCGTGCGATGGGCCGCCGGCGCGGTACATCCGCTCCGTCGGCAGCTCGTCGTGCAGGATGCCCCCGCCGGCGGTCATCCACTGCGTGTCGCCCTCGCCGATCACGCCGCCGCCGCCGTTGGTGTCGTGGTGGGCGATCTCGCCGTCGAGGATGTAGCTCACGGTCTCGAAGCCGCGATGGGGGTGCCACGGGGCCCCGGCCGCCTCCCCGGGCCCGTTGACCTGCGGTCCCACGTGGTCGAGCAGCAGGAACGGGTCCGCCTCGGCCATCGAGAGCTCGCCCGGGAAGGGTCGGCGGACGCTGAACCCGGCGCCCTCGAGCTGGCGGTGCGCGGTCAGGACCTTCGCGACCGGTCGCGCCCGCGAGGTGGCGGGGTCGGGTCGGGGGATCCGGGGAAGGACGAGCGTGTCGTCCACGGTGATGGCCGGCATGGGGCTCCGCTCCTGCTCACCGGGCAACTTTGGTGACGCATCCACAATAGCCGCTCATTGATGACGCGTCAATAAAAATCCTAGGATGGGGGGGTGGCGAGACCCCGGCGGCTGGACGAGCACCAGCGCCTCCTCTGGAAGTCCTACCGCGACCTACACCAGGAGCTCTCCAGCGCGCTGGAGGCCCAGCTGCTTCGAGACGCCGGCCTGTCGGGGTCCGAGTACGCGGTCCTCGTCGAGCTGTCCCACACCCCCGACGGCGTGCTGCGGGCTCGTGAGCTCGGCGCGGAGCTCGGCTGGGATCGCAGTCGCCTCTCGCATCTCGTGCGAAGGATGGAGAGGCGTGGCCTCGTCGCCCGCGAGGACTGCTCGGAGGACGCCCGGGGCTCGATGGTGCGCCTGACCGACGCCGGGCGGGCCGCCGTCGACGGCGTCGCTCCCGAGCATTCGGAGGCCATCCGGCGCTACTTCTTCAATCCGCTGTCGGGTGAGGAGCTCGAGACGCTCACGGCCGTGTTCGCCCGTCTGCGGCAGCAGCTCGCGTCCGACCGGGCGTGACAGCACCGTGAGCGCCGGCCCTGGCAGCGCGGTCGGCAGCGTGCGAGCCGACTTGGTTCACGTCGCTCGGTCCGCAGTGGTCCGCGGAACCGCACACCTGGGCGAAGGGTCCCTGCTCGCCGAAGGAGCCGTCATCCGCTCCGGCGGCAGCGGCGTCGCCGTCGGGACCGGGTCGGCCGTGCTCGAGAACTCGGTGGTCGTGGGCTCCACCACGATCCCGACGACCATCGGGCGTCGGACCGTGTTCGGCCACCGCTGCCTCGTGATCGGTGCCACCGTGGGCGACCTCTGTGAGGTCGGGAACGCCTCGATCCTCATGCCCGGGGCCCGGCTCGGGGATCGGGTGTTCCTCGGCGAGGGCACGGTGGTTCCGGCCGGGGCGACGGTGCCAAGCGATGTCGTCGCCGTCGGCCGACCGGCGCGCGTCGTGCGATCGGCGTCGGCGGACGATGTCCGTCGCCTCACCGCGCTGCGCGACGGCGACCTCTCCCTCCCACTCCAGACGGCGATCGTCGTCGAACCGACCGAGGAGCGAGCCGTGATGGGCCAGCTGTACGAGTACCGAGGCATCCTGCCGAGTGTGGCGGCGTCGGCGGTGCTGTTTCCGACCACGGAGATCACGGGCGACGTCGTCGTCGGGGAGCGCACGATCATTGGCGCCGGCGTGAAGATCATCGGCGACTCTCACGGGCCCGTGCGGATCGGCGACGACGTCCAGATCCTCGAGAACACCGTCTTGCACCTGCTCCCGGACAACGACCTCGTCATCGAGGACGGCGTGGTCGTAGGGCCCGGCGCCATGGTCCACGGGTGTCGCATCGGCACGGGCTCCGTCATCGAGCCAGGAGCGATCGTCTGTGACGGCAGCGTGCTCGGCGCCGGCTGTGTCGTGCGCGCGGGCGCGGTGGTGAAGCAGCGCTCGCGCTTCGGGCCCAGCACCGACATCGACGGCCTCCCAGCCGTCGACGTCGGTCACCTCTCGGAGCGGCCCGAGCTCCCGACGTGGGCGCTGCGACGCGACGAGCTTCCGGTTCCGGCGCCGAGCGGACCTGTCGGGTGACGGCGACGCGCATCGCTCGCGGCGACGACCGACGAGCTCGAGCGGCCAGGACGGCGAGGGCCTCCTCGTCGGTCCTTCACCGGGTTGGGGTTCGCTGGTGGGCCGCTCGGCGCCACCCCGCTCAGATCGTGTTGTGGACCGGGTAGATCTTCGGCTCGCCCTGGAGCCCTACGCGCTCGAGGATCGGCCCGAGCACCTCACCGAACTGCCCGAACGCCTCCTCGGAGTCCCACACGTCGAGCACGCCGAACCCGTTGCCCATCTCGAAGCACACGTGGAACGAGCGTGCGGGCTGGTCCCTGGTCTTGGGCTCACCCTGGAGCACCTCGTCGTACTTCGACACGCTGTCGTTCGGGAACTCGAAGAGCACTGCGATAGCCATCGGACCTCCTGGTCGCGATCGGGAGCCAGCGTTCGATCACGGGTGATGCGAACGAAACCGCGCGCTATGCGGTCTCCTCGTTGTGGACCCCGAACTCGGTCTCCTCGGGCGGGCCGGGAAGGGGGTTGTCGACGCTGGCAAAGGCTGGGCCCAGCGTCTCATCACGGAACTTCTCCCACGACGCCTTCGAGTCCCACATGGCGACGACGAGGAAGCCGTCAGCGGTCGGGCCAGCCGCGTGGTACGTCTGACCCGGCGGCAGGCCCTTGCCGCCGTTGGGATGCACGACCTTCACGGTGTTGTCGTACTGGTCCGTCGTTCCACCCTTGAAGAAGTGCGTGATCCCGAACCTCGCCATCAAGACCTCCAATGCTGGGCATCGCGCCGAACCAGGGCGCCGGCACCATACGCCGTGGCCGCCGAGCCGCGCCTGAAACGGGCCCGCTCGCCCGGCCGATCTGACAGGGGGGTCCCGAGGTTCACGGCGCCTTCCGGCGTGTTCGCGGTCGAGGCCGCCTCGCGCGGCCACGGCCCCCGCGGCGGGCAGCCCGCATGTCGACGCGGTCTCCGTTCATCGGCACGCGCTCTGCGACGAGGAGATCCCGCTGGCGCTTTCCTTTCGGGAGCGTGCCGTCGGCGCGAACGACGCGCTGCCACGGGAGGTCCTCGTGCACCGTGGCGAGGACTCGCCCGACCAGCCGTGGGGCCTGAGGATCGATGTCGCCGTAGGTGCGCACTTGCCCCATCGGGATCCGCCGGATGCGCGACAAGATGCGCTCGGTTCGTGCGTCAGAGCTCGGCATCGTGCATCCCTACTCTCGGGCCCCCCGAACCCTGCCGGGAAGCGTCCCACCGCCGTCTCGTCGGGTCAACGGGGACGAGGCCCCGGCGCCTTGGACCAAGCTCTACGAGCTCGTCGCCATCCCCGCATCCTGACGAAAGGACCACACGTGGCCGACACCACATCGTCGAGCGACTCGCAGTCCGGGCTGCCGGAGGTCGTCGCCCGCTACCACGACGCCCACGACCGCCGCGACACCGACGTCGCGCTCTCCGCCTTCACGGCGGGGGCGACAGTCCGGGACGAGGGCCGCGAATATCACGGCACCGACCAGATCCGCACCTGGCTCGGGACGGCGGGTGCCGGGTTCACGTTCACGCGGACCTTCGTCAGCGCCGAGGCGACCGATGCCGACGTCTGGGTCGTCGTCAACCGCCTCGAGGGTGACTTCCCCGGTGGCGCGGTCGACCTGCGCTATCGATACGTGCTGACCGACGGGCTGATCTCCGAGCTGGTCATCGCTCCGTGACCGGGGCCCCGGCCCCGGCATGGATACTGTTCGATCGTGAGCCGGCGAGCGACCGGGCCGACGATCCCGCCACTTGCTCGTCCCCACGGACCCGGCGCTTGACAGGTCTCGAACGACACGCGGCTCGTCCTCAATCCGGAGCACGACGGCTGGATCGTGGCCGACGTCGTCGCCAAGGGGGGAGGACGCACGGGCAACCCTTCGTCCTGGCGCTCGACGGACCGGCCGGGGGAAACTTCACCCAGGGCGTCGGCGGCGACAAGCCGCATCTCGACGCCGTCGAGTTCTGCCGGATCCTGTCGGGCCGCGGCAGTGGCCTCGGCCTGCTCGAACAGGAGGTGCCGTTCTGATGGCCACCACCGTCAACGAAATCGCCGATGGGATCTACCGGATCTCCACCTGGGTGCCCGACGTGGCCCCGCCGGCAGGCCTCACCTTCAACCAGTTCCTGATCGAAGCCGAGGAGCCGCTGCTGTTCCACACCGGCCCCCGAGCCCTGTTCCCAGCCGTGTCCGAGGCCGTGGGCGGCGTCGTGCCCGTCGACCGTCTGCGGTGGATCACCTTCGGGCACGTCGAATCCGACGAGTGCGGGTCGATGAACCAGTGGCTGGCGGCCGCGCCCGCGGCCGAGGTCGCGCACGGCGCGGTCGGCTGCCTGGTGTCGCTCAACGACCTGGCCGATCGCCCGCCGCGTCCTCTGGCCCACGGCGAGGTGCTCGACCTCGGGGGACGACGCGTTCGTCACCTGGACACCCCGCACGTGCCCCACGCCTGGGAGGCACGACTCTTGTACGAGGAGACCACGGCGACGCTCCTCTGCGGCGACCTCTTCACCCACCTGGGCAACGGCCCCGCACTCACGTCCGACGACATCGTGGGGCCAGCGATGGAGGCCGAGGCCATCTTCCGCGCCAGCTCACTCGCCCCGGACACCGCCGACGTCATGCGACGTCTCGGTGGCCTCGCGCCCCAGACGCTGGCCCTCATGCACGGGTCGTCGTTTGGCGGCGACGGGGCTCGGGCGCTCTCCGACCTGGCCGACGCCTACGAGTCTCAGTACCTCGCGGGAGCTGCCTGAGGGGCGAGCGCCACGGTGCTCCCAGCTCGCCGCGCGCGGAAGGAGTGCTCGGGTCAGATGCAGGACGGTCACTTCGAACTGGTTCCAATCGGCACGGTGCACTCCACCTTGACTGACGCGGCCTCGTCGCCGAAACAAGGCCACGAAGGAGCGCCAGACGCGTTCCTCACCTTCGAGCCCACCGTCGGCGCTGGACTCGACGGCATTCGACCGGGGGACACGATCATCCTCCTCACGTGGCTCGATCGAGCGCGCCGCGACGTGTTGCGCGTGCACCCGCGCGACGACATCACGAGACCTGAGCAAGGGGTCTTCAGTACGCGCTCCCCCGACCGTCCAAACCCGATCGGCTTACACGAGGTCGAGGTCGCCTCGATCGAGGGCCAGAGGGTCCACGTGCGAAACCTCGAGGCGTTGGACGGGACCCCGGTCCTCGACGTGAAGCCGCGGCTCCACTCGAAGGGCAGGGGCTTGCCATCGTAAGAGCTCGAGCGGGTCGTCGGGCGGGGCCGCCGTGCCATCATGAGCGGAGCCGACCCGCCGTCTCAGGGAGCGCGTGTGGAGCAGCCGTCTTCCTTGGCGGCCAACCTTGTCGGGGGGCCTGGCGGGCCGCTGGGACTCGGGCCCGACCCGCGGGGTGTCCTCGCCAGCCAGCACCTCCGTCGCGCCATCGACGCCGGTGTGATCGACGCCGGCCCGTACAAGATCCTCCCGGCGAGCGTCCAGCCGGCCAGCCTCGACCTCCACCTCGGCGAGGTCGCGTACCGGATCCGCGCCAGCTTCCTCCCCGACGCCTCATCGGTCGAGGTCAAGCTCAAGGACTTCATCATCGACGAGGTGGACCTGCGACGAGACGGCGCCATTCTCGAGACGAAGCGCCCGTACCTGATCCCGCTCATCGAAGAGCTCGACCTCCCCGACGCGATCCGAGGCAAGGCGAACCCGAAGAGCTCCACCGGACGCCTCGACGTCTTCACCCGGGTGATCACCGACAACAGCCATCGCTTCGACGAGGTCGCGCCGGGCTACCGCGGGAAGCTCTTCCTCGAGGTCGTCCCGCTCTCGTTCACCGTCAAGGTCCGTCAGGGCCTGGCGCTCAACCAGCTCCGGCTGCTGGCGGGATCCGCGCTCCTGACCGACGGCGAGATCCGAGCGCTCCACTCCCGCGAGCCCATCCTCGCCCGAGGCGGCACGCCGCTCCCGGACCGGGCCCTCAGCACCGCGGACGGACTGTTCCTCGGCCTGGACCTCCGCGGTGACGAAGCGCGTGGAGTCGGGTATCGAGCGAAGGACCACACCCAGGTGCTCGAGATGTCACGCGAGGACTACTTCGACCCGGATGTCTACTGGGAGCCGGTCCGCAGCGAACCCGGCGACCGGATCGTGCTCGCCCCGGACCGGTTCTACCTCCTGCTCTCCGACGAGAGCGTCCGAATCCCCCCGGGGTACGCGGCGGAGATGACCGCCTACGACCCGACGAGCGGCGAGCTGCGAACCCACTACGCCGGGTTCTTCGACCCCGGCTTCGGCTACGACCCGGAGGGGCGATTCCTCGGCTCTCGCGCCGCCCTCGAGGTGCGCGCCCACGACGTGCCCTTCATGATCGAGAACGGGCAGAAGGTCTGCAAGCTGACGTTCGAGCGGATGATCGAGGAACCCGACGTGCTGTACGGCAGCGACATCGGGTCCTCGTACCAGACGCAGGTCGACACCCTCAGTAAGCACTTTCGCCGTCGGGTGCCGCCCCGGTCCGAGCCGCCGCCGACCGTCCCCGGCGAGCTCCCGGGCCTGTTCGAGGGCTCGGGCACCTGACCGGCGAGGCCGACCGCGCCCCGGCCCGCGCCGCGGTGCGCGACGGCGCGCACCTCAAGCCGGCTCGGGCCCTCGGGGTCGCGAGGCGGCGGCGACCCGGCGCCCGAGCTCACGACACAGGTCCGTGACGTGGCGGCCGAACTCGGCGTGGGCACAGGCAAGGTGCCCGTCGTCGATCCGGCTGGCGCGGGCGTTCGGGATCGCGAGCGCCAGTCGAGCCTGGGCGGTCGGGTCGACGGCCCGGTCGCGAGCAGTGATGAGCACCGACACGGGCACGTCAATCTCGTGGGCCCAGCCCCGTGAGCTGAAGGTGCTGATCGCGTGGCCAGCCTCGAGGGCGGCCCGCGGGTCGTGTCGAGCCATCTCGGAGCGAGCCCAGCGCTCGAGACTCTGGGGTCGGCGGGGTGGCCGCAATCCGAAGACCGACCTCGCTGCCACGCCGGGTAGGAACGCGGCGGCCTGGCCGATCCGTGTCGTCGCTGCGGCCACCATCATGAACGCCGAGAAGGCGTAGCGCTCGCGGTTGCCGGGCACGAACTCGGCGCCGGTCGCGCACAGTCCGAGCGCGGCGACCAGCTCCGGATGCCGGCGCCACAGCAGCTGGGCGACCGGACCGCCCATCGAGTAGCCGACGGCGATCACCGGACCGCACGCCTCGCGCTCGATGAGCACGGCGAGGTCGTCGGCACAGTCCGCGAGGGTGAACCGCCGAAACGACCGGATCCCCCGCCCGTGCCCCCGGAGGTCGGGCGCGAGCACCCGGAAATGCTCACCGAGCGAGTCGAAGCACCGGAACCAGTTCAGTCCCCCGCTCGCCAGCCAGCCGTGGATAAGCAGCACGGTGGGCGCGCCGGGCGGACCCTCCACGCGCCGCACGAACGTCGTCCCCCGTCCCCGCAGCCAGACCCGATCTCCGAGCGGCAGCGGAGGCCCAGCGGCGTGACCATTCGGCTCGGGCGCGCCGAGCGGCTCGGGCGGGTCGGCCACCGGCAGCTCCACCCGCGCACGGTAACCCCGGGAGGCTGCGGAAGCGGGGAACGACGACGGCCCGGGCGCGCCGGGCCGCATCACGCGAGCGGCTGGTAGTCCTCCGGTAGCTCCCCGAGTCGGAAGTCGAACTCTCGGACGCCGTCGCGCGAGTCGCTGAGCACGCGGAACACCCCCTCGAGCGTGCCGAAGACCTCGACGGTGGTGCACCCGTCCGGGCCCGCGGTGTGCGGGCCGTACATCTCGCCCGGACGCGCGGTCATGACATCCCCCGGGCCCAGCCGCCTTCCGCCGGCCTCGAGCGTGCCCTTCACCACCACCTCGAAGCGATGGCAGATGTGGGCGTGGCGGAACAGCACGTAGTTCGGGGGCATCTCCAAGACGACCGCGGCGGGAGCGTCCCACGACTCCGGGTCGTCGCTGAGGGTGAAGATCCGGGTCCCGGTGCGACCCGGCTCCGGCGCGCTCACCCCTCACTCCCAGGGCTCGAAGAGACCCTCGAACTCGAGTCTCCCGTCACGAACCCGACCGTAAAGCAGCCAGTCGCCCTTGAACAGCTGATGGTCATACGGTCCACCCGCGATGTGGGTGTGGGGTCCCCCGGTCGCGCTGGGCATGAAGCGGATGAGCTCGAAGCCGGCCTTTACGCCCCAGCCCGTCAGCACCGGGGCGCGGTACAGCGCCTCGACGAGCACGCGGGCGGTGTCGTAGGCGAGGACCGGGATCGCGTTCGGCCACATCGGCGGATCGCCGCCATAGCGGGCCACGAACCGCTCGTGGAAGGCGGCGGTCAGGCGGTTGTCGGGACACAGCTGGTCGATCCCGACCCATCCCTCGAACTTGTCGAAGCCCATCAGGTAGAACATGAACGACGTGCCCATGATGCGGGGTGGGTCCCAGGCCAGCTGGTCGAGCGCGTCGCGCAGCACCCCCGACGCCGCCAGCACGCCGTACCCCATGTAGACGAGGGCGTCGGCGCCGACCGAGCGGAGCTGGTCGAGGTTTGCGGCCAAGTTCGCGGGCGCCTGGCCGACCGTCTCGACGGCCGCAATCGTGATCCCGCGACGGCGCGACTCCTGGCGGAAGTACCGGAAGTACTCCTCGCCGTTCGGCGAGACCTCGCTCAGCACCGCGACCCGGTCGTAGCCCTTCGCCTTCAGCCAGCCGACGACGAGGGTCGCATCCCCGCCGCAGTCCCCATTGCCCAGCCGGAAGCAGTAGTCACCCCAGAACCGCTCCGTGCCGCACCACGACAGGAGCGGCACCTGCAGCTCGTTTGCGTACGGGCCGACGACCATCGCGTTGTCGGAGCTGTAGGCGCCCGCGACGGCGAGGCAGCCCTCGTCCACGAGGTACTTGAACCCGTCGATCGCGTTCTTGGCCGAGCCGCTGGGGAGCCCGTTCTCGGGGTGGAGTACGAACTCGTAGGGACGGCTCAGCAGGCCCCGCTCGATCGCCTCGTCGAACGCCAGACGGTGAACCTTGTCGTAGCCGCCGCCGGGGCCGTCGAGCGCGGCGCCCAGCCAGCCGATCTTGATCGGTTCCATGCCGGCTCCTTCCTCGGGTCGGGCGCCCGGGCCGTGGGTGCCCCCCTCGCGGCTCGTCGGCCGCTCCGGTGAGCAGGCGTTGTACACCTTCGCCGAACCGCGCCGGCCCGGTTTGGTGGCCGGAGTCGCGAGGAGCCGGTGGCCGCTCCCGACGCGGGCGTGCCTCGCCCGGTGCTCACGGCGGGCCGAGCGTCAGCGCGGCGCGCCGGCGGCTCGGCCGGGCCCGTGCTCAGTCGCGGTCGCGGTGACGTCGGGCGACGAAACCCGTGTCCCGATACCCTCGCTCGGCGATGCCTCGGTCGCAGCCCGCCGAGCCGCTCGACGTCAGCCCCGTCCTCCGGGCCGAGCGCGACGCCTTCGTGGCGCTGCTCGAGGACTTGTCGCCGGAGGATTGGAGCCGTCCGACCGAGTGCCCGGCGTGGACGGTGCAGGGGATCGCACTCCATGTCCTCGGTGACGACCTCTCGTTGCTGGCTCGCCAGCGCGACGCCGCGCTGCCCGCGGTGTTCCGAAACGACGTGGGCGCCTGGGCCGGGGACTACCGCTCGCTTGACGACTTCAACGAGCACTGGGTGGAGACCGCCCAGTTCTTCAGCCCGCGCCTGATCGTGGAGGCCCTCCGGGTCACCGGCGACTGGACCCTTCGGTGGTACACGGCGGTCGACCCGACGTCGGTCGGCGAGGCGGTGGCCTTCGTGTCCGACGACCCGGCTCCGTACTGGATGATCGCCGCGCGTGAGTACCTCGAGCGCTGGATCCACCAGCTGCAGGTCCGACGGGCGGTGGACCGGCCCGGGCTCGATGAGCCCGGGTTCGTCGTCCCCGCCGTCGCCACGCTGACGCGCGGGTTCCCCCGAGCCTTTCGAGCGCTGCCGTTCGCCGACGGGACAGCTGTGGAGCTCGTCATCGACGATCCCGAGGGCGCGAGCTGGACCGTCCGCCGGGACGGCGGCGACTGGACCCTGCACGACGGGGCGGTCGGGGTCCCGACCATCCGCCTCACCCTGGACGCGGGGTCGGCGGCGCTGCTCTTCTCCCGTGCGCTCACGCCGGCGGCCGCCCGAGGCCGCGTCGCCGCCGAGGGCGAGCCGGAGGTCGCCGAGGCGGTCGTCGCCGGCCTGGCCGCCTTCTTCGGCCAGAACCGCTAGCGGGCAGTCACGGCGGCGGGCGGCGGGATCACCCCGGGCTGGCCGGGGACGCACGCCGAGGGCCGCACGGAGAGACCGGGCGCGGCCAGCACCGGAGGCTCGCGGAACGCCGGCCGGCCCCGCAGGTCGAGCGTGTCCAGGAGGTCGTCGGCGTTGGCGTCTCGGAAGGTGAGGGCGGGCAGGTTCCACTTCGTCTCGATCAGCTTCAGGATCGACGTGTGGTCGTGGACCACGTGAGAGACGTAGTTGCGTCTCGCGAACGGTGCGACCACCACGGCGGGGACGCGGAAGCCGTACCGGTCGTATCCGCCGGGCTCGTCCGGTGGGACGTGGATGTCAGGTGGGATGTTGTCCGGCCTCACGGCCCGCGGCGGTGGGACGTGGTCGTAGTAGCCGCCGTGCTCGTCGTAGCACCAGATCAGCACCGTCTTGTCCCAGGCGCGCCCGTGCATCGCGGCCTGGACGACGCTCGAAGCGAACGCCTCGCCGGCCTGGATGTCCTGCGGGTCCTCCTCCGACGCGTGCCCGTAATGGGTCTCGACCAGGCTCACCGACGGGAGGGTCCCGGCGGCCGCGTCGGTGAAGTACTGGGCGATCGGGATCAGCTTGTCGCGGTCGCCGTCGACCACCGCCTTGAAGAGCCCGGCCGACGGCAGATCGGTGTAGTAGTCGCGCCAGGTGATCCCGTGCGCGTTGAGCTGGTCGAAGATCGTGCCGTTCGGCGGGGACGGGGCCACGATCCCCTTGGCGTCGGTGCTGATGAGCCCGTAGGCGGTGCCCGCGAGCAGGAACCGACGATTGGGGTACGTCTGGGCCAGGCAGGAGGAGAACCAGCGGTCACACAGGGGGAAGCTGCGGGCCAGGCTGTAATAGAACGGCAGGGTGGCATCGGTCCAGTAGCCCATGGCCACGGGCCCGCTCGCCCGCACGAACCCGTCGTTCCGCCCCCCGTCCAGTGAGCGGTGGCTGGCGTTCCAGGACTGGCTCGGCCCGTGCTGCGACTGACACGCGGTCGGCATCGGGAACGCGTGCACGCGCTGCCCGCTCGGGTCCGGGTTGGAGTGGACGGGGCGGCGCGACCGGTCGAGCGTGAACCCGTCGCCGCGCCCGAGCATCCCCAGGTAGTTGTCGAACGAGTGGTTCTCCATCATGAGGATGATGATGTGGTCGATCTGGGGCAGGTGCTCGGTGCCGGCGGGGCGATGCGGGTCGGGGAGCGAGCCCGGCGCGCGCAGCGACGAGGCGCTGGCACGGTCGAGCGCCCACCCCAGCTGCGAGGGCAGCGCCATCGACGCGCCGAGGGCGGCGGCCGACTGCAGGAATCGGCGGCGGGACAGGCTCTGCTCCATCGGAGGAGTCTCGCTGGCGCGCCGGCCTGGTGCCCAGCAGGCCGCGCCGGCCCCGGGTGCGGTGGCGCCCGCCTCGTCCCCGCCCCTCGTCATCGACGCTCGTCGTCCCCTGCCGTCGCCGGCGGAGCGGGCGGTGGCGACTCGATGAGCTCGAGCATCGTGCCGTCGAGGTCCGGGAAGAGCAGGGCCCGCAGGCGCGGCAGGCCGGGGCCCATGTCGAGCGTCGCGGGCGGCGAGCAGGTGCGGACCCCGGCGGCGAGCAGGGCGCGGTAGGCCGTGTCGATGTCGTCGGTCAGGAGGGCGAGCCGGTAGATCCCGAGGTCGTTGGCGGCGCGCGGCTGGATGGGCCCGGGACTCTCGATCAGCTCGACGGTGAACGCCTCGGGCCCGCGCCGATCGGCGAAGACGGACCCGACGACCGGCGCCAGCCCGACCACGTCCCGGTAGAAGGCCCGGGACCGCTCGAGCGCTGAGCAGCCGATCTCGACGCCGGCCACGCGAGGGCTGGCGTCGGCCACGATCTCGAGCGGGGTCCCGTCCGGGTCCACGGTCGACCCCGGTGTGAGCGCGCCACCCGGCGCGACGCCGAGCCGGAGGCGTCGGAAGCCCGGCTCACCGGTGCCTCGACCGGGCCGCGGTGTCTTCCACTCGAGCAGGTCGACGACGACGCCATCCAGCCCGTGAGCCCCGGCCAGGATCCAGGCGTCCCACTGCGCGACCTCCAGCCCGAACGCGTCGCCCGGCTGGGGATGCGCGGGTGTCGTCCGCACCAGCGGCGTGAGACCGACGGTGTCGCGATAGAACGCCAGCGAGCGGTCGAGGTCCGAGCAGTTGATGTTCGCGTGGAAGAGACGCGCCCGGAGGCCCGGCACGGACGGTGACACTAACGCCGGGTCATCCCGGCTGGGGCGGAGACCGAGCCGTACACTTCTCGCGCCGAAGCCGACGACGCACCCCGGGTTGGACGCCACGAGATGAGCACTCGCCTTGGGACGCTGCACTTCATCGGGCACGCGGGCTCCGCGCTCGACTTTCATGTGTTCGACGACGCCATCGTGGTGATCGAGGCCGGACGAGCCCACCAGGTCGGCCTCGGCTTCGGCGCCATCGGTGGAGCGGTCGCGGCGACGAGCGCCAATCGAAAGATCAAGAAGCTGCGCGAGCAGGCCGACGCGACCGGCTTCATGAGCGCGGCGTCGTTGGCGGAGGGGGTGAGCGGCGCCCAGCTCATGCCGGTGGGTGAGGTCGCGGGAGCCCGCCTCGAGAAGGCGCTCGGGAAGGGCCGGAAGCTCACCGTCAAGACCGTGAACGGGAAGTCGCGCACGTACCGGTTCGCGAGCAACCATCAGTCCCCGGACGAGGTCGCCCAGGTGGTCGGCGCGGCGCTCGGGGATCGCTTCGTCAACACGCTCGTCTGACCCGCCACTGGGGACGAGCCGAAGCGCCGCCGCGAGCGACCGGTCAGGCGGCCACGTAGGTCCAGTCGGGTTGCTTCCGCGCCTGCTTGTCGTCGTACCGGACCCGTCCGTCGCTGATGTCCACGATCTTCGGGACGGGGAGGAGCTCGAGACTGGGCCCACCCTCGATCGCGGTGACGAACTCGTCCGGGAAGCTGCGCAGGATGCTGCTGACGACCCGCTGCTCCTCCTCGCCGAGGAAGCATCGATTCTGGTCGGTCACGCCACGGAGGCGCTCGCCGATGGTCTCGACGTCGTGGAGATCGCCCCGGTGCTCGGCGATCGCGTCGAGGCGGCGCGTGACCTCGCCGCACCCGTTCTTGCAGGCTCGACACTGGCCGCAGGACTCCACGTACAGGAAGCGGGAGACCATCCGGGCGACGGCGACCATGCTCCGGGTGTCGTCGTAGACGACGAACCCTGCGGAACCCAAGCCGCTCCCCGCCGCGGCGAGACCCTCGTAGCTGACCGGCGCCTCGAGGGCGTCGACGGTCAGCACCGGATTCGAGACGCCCGCGAGCATCGCCTTCACGGCTCGGCCGGGATGGACCCCCCCGCCGAGCTGCTCGATCACGGCACCGAGCCTCGTGCCCGGCTCGACCTCGCCGTACCCGGCGCGCGCCACGTCGCCGACGACGGTGCAGATGAGCGGCCCGGGCGTCTGGCTGGTGCCGATGCTTCGGTACCAGTCGGCTCCTCGCGACAGGATCAACGGGACGTTGGCGAGGGTCTCGACGTTCGACACGAGGGTCGGATTCGAGCCCGTGACGTCGGCGGACTCGATCGGTCCCAGCCCCGGCGACCAGCCCTCGGCCGGCGTGGTGGTGAAGAGGCCGTGGAGGTACGGCGGGAGCCACCGAGGCATCGGATCGTTGCCCTCGATGACCTCGAGGAGCGCCTTCTCCTCGCCGAGCAGGTACTCCTCGGGTCCGGCCACGATGCTGATCGGCGCGTCGCACAGGAGATCCGCGTCGGCCATCTCCTGGACGGCCCGGGTCAGGGCGTCGATCTCGGCCGCGAACGAGGCCTTGACCCCGACGAAAACCTCCCGGGCGTCGAGCACGGTCGCCGCGATCGAGAGCCCTTCGAGCACCTGGTACGGGTTCTGGCGCATGAGCGGCCGGTCCTTGAAGGTTCCCGGCTCGCCTTCGGCGCCGTTGGCGACCACGTACCGGTCCCCGAGCTCGGCGCCGCCGTCGTGCACCGAACCCCACTTCCGGCCGGCCGGGAAGCCGGCCCCGCCCCGTCCGCGCAGCCCGGACCGGCCGAGCTCGGCCAGGACCCAGTCGGCGCCGCGCGTTCGCGCCGTCGCGATGCCGTCGCCACCGCCGGCGGCGAGGTACTCGGCGAGCGAGTCGAACGGGCGCGCCGGGAGCAAGAGGTTCGGCTCCATCGCCCCATCATGCCCATCGATCGGCGCCGACGACGCCCCGGGCCGCGGCGGAGCCGGCACCGTCCGTCCGCCCATCCCGGGCTCGGCCATCGCGGCACCGGTCCCGCGGGCAGCCGGCCGCGTCGGCTCTCGGCATCCGGGCGGCGCGGCGGCAGAACGGCGCGCCGACGGCGCCGTTACCCTGAGCGGGTGCGCGGGGCCCCGAATCCCGACGGTCGCATCGTCCCGCTGGCGTCGTACCCGTCGCGGTTCGAAGCCGACGTGGTGATCGGGCTCCTGGCCAGCAACGACATCCCGGCGACGGCCGACTACGGCGACGGCGACGGCTGGGCCCCGCACCTGGCGCTCGCCACTGGGGCCCGCGTGCTGGTGTTCGACCAGGACCTCGAGCGGGCCCGTCGGGTGCTCGAGGCGGCGTCCCCGCTCGCCGACACGAACGACAACTAGCACGCTGCGCCCAGCCGGCAAGGCGTCGGGGCCGGGTCGAGCGCGACGCGGCCGGGCCGGGAGCCAATCCTCCACGGTGCGCCGTCCGTACACCGGTCGTGGCCCGCCCCGGACCCCGACGCCGGCTGGCTTCGCCGAGTGCGGCCCGGGCGGACGCTCCGTGAGCCTCCGCCTGCGCCGCGGCGTCGCCTGCGGGGGTGCGACGCTCGGTCTCGCGGTCGTGCTGCTGATGGCCCTCGCCGCCACCGGGGTGGCCAGCGGCCAGGACGCGCTGCATCCGGGCTCGAAGCCCCCGGGTCGAGACATCCAGGTCCAGCCGTCCGACTTCCGGAACCTGGCCACGATGACGAGGGTCCGAGGGTTCTTCATCTCGAATCGGCTCGGCCATCTCAAGGACGCGCTCCGGGTCGCGAACTCGCCGAAGGGCGGCACCTACCCGGTCGGCACGATCATCCAGCTCGTGCCCCAGGAGGCCATGGTGAAGCACCGGAAGGGCTACAGCCCCGCCAGCCAGGACTGGGAGTTCTTCAGCCTCTCGACGACTGCGCAAGGCACGACCATCCTCAACCGCGGCACGACGAACGTCGTCAACCGCTTCGGGGGTACCTGCCAGAGCTGCCACGTCGCCGCGAACTCGAAGTTCGACTTCGTGTGCGAGCACAACCACGGCTGCGCACCGCTGCCCGTCGGTGACGACGTGATCGCGGCGATCCAGCGCGCCGATCCGCGGCCCCTCACCCCGCCGGGCGGCTGAGCTCAGGTTCGGCCCGGCCGGCCGGCCGCGG